>CALDQF010000195.1 GCA_937911845.1 uncultured Phycisphaera sp.
TGGTACCCACGTGTACGTCGCCGCATTCTGGGCCCAAGCCTTGGCCGAGCAAACCGAAGATGCCGAGCTGGCCGACCATTTCACAGCGTTCGCTGAATCCATGAACACCGAAGTGGACAACGTGATCCAGGCCCTGAACGAGGCCCAAGGCAACGCCGTGGATCTGGGCGGGTACTTCCGACCCGACTCGGCCAAGACGGACGCGGTCATGCGTCCGGTGGCGATGTTCAACGAATTGCTGGAAGCCGCTGGCGTCTGAGTTCAGGCGTTGATCGGTTGACGGCCAACCGAATGCAGCACGAAGCCTTCGTTTCGTGCGGTGGACATTTTGTAGAGGTTTCGTCCGTCAAAGATCACCGGCGTTTGCAGGGATTCTTTCATACGCGGGAAATCCGGGCGTTTGAATTCATCCCAATCGGTTGAGACCACCAGCGCATCGGCCCCGGCCAAGGTGTTGTACATGTCGTCCGAAAGTTCACACAAACCAGGATGCTGCGCTGCGCAGTTCTCGGCCGCCACTGGGTCGAACGCCACGCAAGTGGCCCCCGCAGCTTTGCAGTGTTCCATCAGCGTGATGGCTGGTGCTTCCCGGATGTCGTCAGTGTTGGGCTTGAAAGCGATCCCCCAGAACGCGAACTTGCGCCCACTGAGATCCGAACCAAACTGGTTGGTGATTTTGGCAAAGAAGCGATCTCGCTGCATCAAGTTGACGTCGTTGACGGCTTGCGACAACGGGGTGTCCACACTCTTGGCTTGCCCCATGGCAATGCAAGCCCGGGTGTCTTTGGGGAAGCAGGAGCCGCCGTAACCAAGTCCCGGGTACAAGAATTTGTTGCCAATGCGTTCATCAGCGCTCATCCCCTTGCGGACCAATTCAATGTCCGCGCCGTACGCCTCGGCCAAAGCGGCCATCTCGTTGATGAAGGAAATTTTCGTCGCCAAGAAGTTGTTGGACGCATATTTCACCATCTCGGCTGAGAGCACATCCATCACCATGATGGGGTTGCCCGAACGAACGAACGGCTCGTACAACTCGGTGAGTCGCTCGCCGGTTTGAGCGTCGTCCACCCCAAGGACCACACGGTCGGGGTAGTTGAAGTCGCGGACCGCAGCGCCCTCCTTCAAGAATTCAGGATTGTCGGCCACCGAGAACGGGATACTTGGACCTACCACTTCCCGAATGGCATCGCGCACCAAATGGGTGGTGCCCACGGGGACGGTGGACTTCACCACAATGATCTTCGGCGACTGATCTTCTCCCAAACTTTTGATGGATTCGCCAATATCACGAGCCGCATTCAAGACGTACTGAAGATCAGCACTGCCATCCTCACCAGTCGGTGTGCCCACGCAGATAAAGACAATCTCGGCATCTTGGTAAGCCTGCTCTTTGTCGAGAGTGAAACGCAATCGACCTTCCTGGAAGTTTTTGTCCAACAACTCTGGTAGACCAGGTTCGTAGATCGGACAATCCCCGTTGTTCAAGAGGTCAATCTTCCCCGGATCAACATCCAAGCAAGTCACGGTGTTTCCCGTGTTAGCAAAACAGGTGCCTGTCACCAGGCCCACATAACCAGTACCAACCATTGTCAAATTCATAGCAGCCTCATACTAGGACATCAAAATTAAGGGGGGAGCCGCACCAAGACCGCGGATTTGGCCGCTCAATAGTTTGGCGTGGGAGCTCGATACTTCGTTTGATCGATCGATTTGAACCATTCAATTGTTTTGAGCAGTCCATCACGCAGATGCACCTTGGGCTCCCAATTCAACGTGGACTTCGCCAAAGTGATATCGGGCCGACGTTGCAGCGGATCGTCTGCAGGAAGAGGCTTGTGTGAAATCTTGCAATTAACCTCAGACAATTTAAGAACCAGTTCCGCCAATTCCATAATGGTGAACTCTGTGGGATTTCCAATGTTCACCGGGCCGACAACCTGGTCCTGGTTCATCAACTTCATCATTCCGTCGAGGAGGTCGTCTCGGTAACAGAACGATCGGGTCTGAGAACCATCACCAAACATGGTCAACTCATCTTTGTGCAAAGCCTGCATGATGAAATTCGAAACGACTCGGCCGTCGAACGGGTGCATCTGGGGGCCGTAGGTGTTAAAAATTCGAATGATTCGAACATCAACCCCGTGCATGCGGTGGTAATCCATGAAAAGCGTTTCTGCCGCACGTTTGCCTTCGTCATAACACGCCCGGGGCCCCAGGGTATTCACCGACCCTCGATAGGACTCGGGCTGAGGGTGAACGTCAGGATCGCCATACACCTCGCTGGTGGAGGCCTGGAGAATGCGAGCTCGACAACGCTTGGCGAGACCCAGCATGTTGATGGCTCCCAAGACCGAAGTCTTCATGGTTTTCACTGGGTTGAACTGGTAATGGCCAGGTGCTGCTGGGCAAGCCAGGTTGTAAATCTGATCGACCTCGAGCCAAATGGGCTGGGTGACATCGTGCCGAATAAATTCGAAATTCCCAGCACCCAATAAAGGTGTGATGTTGTCTTTTTGACTGGTGAAAAGATTGTCAAGACAAACAACGTCATGACCCTCTTGCACCAAGTTCTCACACAGTTTTGACCCCAAAAACCCAGAGCCGCCAGTGACAAGAATTCGATGCTTCATGCTTCACCTATGGTATGCCCCGAAGGGCCATGACTCTGAGCAAATGGCCGGCCGACGCAGTGAACGGCCAAAGAGAAAAATGCTTAAGCATCATCGGAATTCTGAGCGGCCAGTTTCTCCAAAATCCGAAGACGGATCTGAAAAAAGTAATGAAATTTCAACAGGCAGAACACGAGCCCGCGACTCCCGTCCAAAAATCCAAGCTTGTAGACATACGAATATGCAAAATAGGCTGGAGCGAGCCACCATTTGGTCAGATGGCGGTACTTCACCTTTTGCCGACCCGTGTGCCACTGCTGGGCATCTGATCCCGGGGCGTTCAACGCGACATAGCGGTTTGCTTCCCACTCTGCGTAGGCGTCGTGCTTCGCTAAATATGAACCAATGCCCTTGTAATCTTTGTGGAAAATGGGGGTTGTGATGTGACCCACTGGTCCATCCAGCACCGGATGCTCGTGCACCTCCATATCCAAATGGGACCAGGAACACTCGTCGATCCGTTCGTACTCCCCCGATCCAATTCGAAACAGGGCGAGCTTGCGCATGGACTCACCGAATCGAAGCTTGCCTGACAAGAAGAAGTTGTTGTAATTCAGCCAGTACCCCACCTTTTGTGGGTCGCTTACGGCCCGTTCCACCTCGGAAACAAACTCAGGATTCACGAACTCGTCGGCATCAAGAAAAAGTACCCATTCGTTTTGGAACGTATGGTTGCGAAGCGTCCAGTTCCTTTTCTTGGGGAACTCTCCATTCCAACAAAACTGCAACACCTCCACGCCGTGCGCTTCGCAAATTTCCAGGGTGCGGTCGGTTGATCCTGAATCAACAACAAGGACCTCTGAAAAGCGTCCCAAGTGGCTGAAGCATTCCGGCAAGTTCTTTTCTTCGTTCTTGACTGGGATGACAACGGTCACCTTGACAGATTCAGTACTCATACCAATCTCCGAGCCAGTTGCCCCAAGAACCAAGAAAAGACACACGGTAAACCCATATTCTGGGTCACCAAGACAGAATTAAATATCGGCTCAGATAGACCTCAAAGTGAACTCTGGGAGCGCCTTTGTGGGAAGTACCGCCTGAAGAGCACTTCAAAAGAGAAAAATGGAGCCGGGGGGATTCGAACCCCCGTGCCGAGGCGGATCAGTCAGCCGCATCTCCGTGTGCAGTCGCTTCTTTCATCTTGGGCGTCCGGGCTGCAAGCGACAGCATTCCGGAGTTCCACGCGACAGAATTTTCTCACCCTCCCCCCTGTCGTACAGGTTTGGGCCAGCCTCCTAATTGTCAGTCACCACCTCAGAAGGCATCGGGTGGTGACCGTCACGGCTTAGGCCGCGAGGGAGTACTGCGAATTAGCAGATAAGGGTTGTGCACACTTGTTAACGCGGGTGTGTGCGCCGCGACACGCAGCGAGAAGACCTCAACCGTCCGGTCAAAACCAGTCGGCCCCTGATGTCAAAGAACAAAACCATTTTACCCCAATTGAAGTCGCGGGCAAGAAGATCCAATCAATCTTAGGGACCTACAGCCCCTGCAGCCACCGCCAACCCAATGGCAGCGATGAGCCCAAGAAACGTCAGGACCCTAAGGGCGGAGACCACGGCGAGGGTTTTGCCTGATTTGGTGGTTGAATACCCGGAACGGTCCATGATCCCAGCTTCCATGGCCCGCAGGTCGTGACGGCCAAAAACCTAACCAAGTATACCCAGAAGGACCGCGAGTACCGTGAGGACGAAGGGTATGAACTGGTTGACGCAACACCTCATCACGTTGATGATCAAGGATGACAGCCCCAACCCAAAGACCACACTCGCACGGTGCTGCTGCAAGACCATGTATTAAAAATTTAGCATGGATCCTCCCGTGGAATTAGTCGATGAGTGGAACGAATTTACACTACACCAAGAGTCCGGTCC
>CALDQF010000196.1 GCA_937911845.1 uncultured Phycisphaera sp.
GCCTCCTTCGCCTTGCTGTGGGGATTGGGCTGGTGGCTGGCGGTACCCGCCGTTGACGCAGGATTTGCCATCGGAGCTCCTGCTGATACCGCTGGAGTCATCCAACTTTGGACCCTCACCGCGGCGATTCTTCTCCCCATGCTGGTCATGCGAACTGTCCTTGAGCCCGACCGGACGGGGCTGATTGAGTGGAGGCTTTCAGGCCCGGTTCGTCCCATCGGTCTGGTTGTTTCGATGCTGCTGACCACAAGCATTGCGTTATCTCTGTTTGTCTTTCCGATCCTTCCCATCCTCGGAGTCTCCCTCCTTCATGGTGCCTCGATGCTCACCATGCTGGGTCAGGCGGTGGTGTCTGTGCTGCTGCTTCTGACTTGGGCTGCCGTCGTGATCTCAATGACTGTTTGGCTTCGATCGACGTTCTTGACTCTGCTCTTCACGTTGATGGTTCCGGCCCTTGCTCTTGGGGCAGTCGCCGCTCTTCCTTTGCTGGCGGATCGAGTTGATGACGCAGGATTGGGCTGGCTGAGCTCGGCTCTCTCTCGATTGGCCCGTCAGTTGGCCAGCAACCATCCATTGCGATTGTCACAGGGGCTGTTGGATGGTCAACTGGAGTGGTCATCCTTGCTCAATGTTGCCTTTTTGGCAGCAGTGTCTCTCTTTGCTGCTTCAGAGGGCCTTCGACTGCGGGCCTTTGCCGGCAAGGTCGGATTGCGACGCCACACTGCCGTTCGATTTTTTGGAGTGGCGGTGCTGGCGATGGTCGTCTTCAGCGCTTCCAATCGGAATATTTCTGGATCGGTTGATCTCACCGCCCGAAGTCGTGCCCTCCCTTCACCCAGATTGATCGAATCGATGTCCTCGCTCCCTGAGGGGTCGACAATCTTCTTGACTCTGAACGGCGATCAAGTACCGCCAGATGATTTCCGGTTCGCCAAACGCATTCTGCAACATGCGGCAATGGAGAGTTCGATCGAGACCGTGTGCGTTGACTTGTCGGCTCTTCGGCGTGGAGAAATCTCCAGCCAGCAGATCGCTGATTGGCAAAATCGGTTTTCAGCAGCCACTTTTTACCCAAATCAGATCAGTGACGCTATTGCCTATCTCGAAGATCAGGCTGGCTGCTTGGATACTTCTGATCATGCCGATGTCATCGTTGGTGTTCGTGAATCGTTGCGCCGGGTCCAAGCGGGACTCCAAAGAGGGGTGTTGCCAGATTTGGGTTCGATCGCCCGCCAGCTCAGCGCGGCCCTTCAGCAATTGTCGGACGCTCAAGCTGAATCTTCTGCTTCAGTCGAATCTATGCGTATGGCCCGATCTCTGATGCTGCTTGCTGACGAAGATCAATTTGTCGCCGCAAAATTGTTTTCAGGAAACGGTGGGATGGCCTTGATTCGTGAAGGTGAGATCCAAGCGTTCCGTTCGGCCGCTTCATTCCTTGTGCAATTTGAAGCTCAAACTCCACTTCGAAGTGAGTCAGCCTTCAGTCAAGCGATGGAGGCATTCGTTGGGGTGAACCCACCAGTCGTTTCAATCATGGCCCCGCGTAGCGCTCAAGAACTTGTTCAG
>CALDQF010000197.1 GCA_937911845.1 uncultured Phycisphaera sp.
ACCAGACGTTTCAAATGCCCAGCCACTGGCCACCAGTTGCACGGGCGCGCCAGTGAGCGTGGCCACGCCATCGGGTCCGCGATCAAGTCGGGACCCAAAAGCGAGCCGTTCTTCGTCACGCACCCGCACTTGGGATTCGGCCAACACTGAAGTGATGGTGGTCTCGTTGTCCTCGCCAATGCCAAAGCGAGCATCAATCGCTTCGGCCGCGATCTCTCGTTCGGCTTGCTGGACCGAGGCATTGCCTCGGAGCAGGAGTTCGGTGGGTTGGCCCAGCGCGTCAAACGACGCGTCGACGCGTTCGCCGCGGAGGGCGGTTTCTTCGGGGACAAACGTCAGATTCACGTCGCCTTCGGCCGCGAACGCTTGGGGTTTGGTTTCACCGTCCACGGTTTGCAGTCCCAGCGTCAGGCGTTCTGCGCCTTCGAGTCGGAGATCTGAATCTCGCACCGAGACGTTGCCGGCAATTTGCACCAATCCGCCGGCGTCTTCGGAGTCACGCTGGAAGACCGCGCTCTCGGCCCAGTTCACGCGAAGTTGTTCGTCGCCTTCGCGGCGCAGTCGACCGCGGCCTTGCACGGTGACGCGTCCCGCCAAATCGTCGAGTTGCAGTGATTCGCCTTCAAGTCGCAGATCCTCGTCGAGAATGGACACGCCACGGCCCGTCAGTTCAGCCCATCCGTCGGTCGGCCGGGCTTCCAATCGCCCGCCGGTTGCGCGTCGACCGCGTCCATCGACCAGCACCACTCGGTCTTCGGCAATGACCAAACTGGGTTCGTTGGTTGATGAACCGCTTTCGGGGTACACCGCCCGCAGTCGGCCGGCCCGAATTTGCTGAGTGCTTTCGTTGAGTTCCACGTTCCCTTGGGCATCCACCGCCTGCAAGCCACCACCCTCCCTCAATTCTGCGGTCAACACGTCAGCTTGCAAGGTTGCTTCGGCTCGGGTGACCAGGGCGGGCATGAAGCGCACTTGCCGGGGACGCAGGCCGCCTTCATCGCCTTCAATGCTGGCTTCGTCGGCAAAGGTGATCGTGGTGGTGGTGGCTTCGTCTTGCAGCGTGACCACTCCGGGTCCCACCAAGGAAGCATCCCCTTTGGTTCGGTTCCATTCCAAGGCAGCGGCTTTGGCGGTCACGATGTCGTCTTGCAGCAGCACTTGGCCGTCGTCGTTGGGGGTCAACCGACCGCGACCCGACCGCCACGCTTCCACCCGGTTGCCCGTCACCACGATGGGTGACTCGGGGTCCCGGAACTCACGCAGCGTGACGGTTTGCC
>CALDQF010000198.1 GCA_937911845.1 uncultured Phycisphaera sp.
AAGCCACCATGTTGACCGGACGGTCTCCGGCGGAGCATGGGGTGGTTGGGAATGGGTGGTTTGAACGGGACCAAGCGGAGGTTCGGTTTTGGAAACAATCCAATCACTTGGTGCAAGGTGAGAAGGTTTGGGAAACCGCCCGCCGTCGAGATCCTTCCGTTACCACAGCAAAGTTATTTTGGTGGTTCAACATGCATGCTTCGGTCGAGTTTGCGGCCACGCCTCGGCCGCAATACCGCGCGGACGGTCGAAAGCTTCCCGACATCCATACCAAACCGATGGAACTTCGCGATGAGTTGCAACGTGAGTTGGGCGTTTTCCCATTGTTCAATTTCTGGGGGCCAACCGCCAATTTGAAATCTTCCGAGTGGATCGCAGAAGCCACCAAATACACGGTTGAACAGCACGACCCCACGTTGACTTTGGCGTACTTGCCCCATCTGGACTACGACTTCCAGCGGTTTGGTCCTGAGGACCCTCGTGCGGTGCAGTCGGCCCGAGATCTAGACCAAGTCCTCGGAAGACTGATCTCTGATTTGCGCAATATGGGGCGGCGAATCTTGGTGGTTTCTGAATACGGGATTGAGCCGGTTCAACGGCCCATTCGAATCAATCGGGTTCTTCGCCAGCTGGGTCAAGTTGCTTTCCGCGTTGAAGAAGGCTGCGAGTATTTGGACCCTGGAGAGTCCAAAGCCTTTGCGGTGGCTGATCACCAGGTGGCACAGGTGTATTTTCCCGGCGGAGGAGATCTTGACGCTTTGGCGATCCAGTTGGCGGAGGTCGACGGTGTTGCCGAAGTCCTTTGTGGGGAAGCCCGAGGCGATTTGGATCATCCCCGGGCCGGAGATCTGGTCTTGGTGGCAGAGCCCGGGGCTTGGTTCACCTACGACTGGTGGGAGCAGGATGAGCGGGCTCCGGATTACGCTCGTACCGTCGATATCCACCGCAAGCCAGGGTATGACCCTTGCGAACTGTTCATGGAGCCGGGCCTGATGACCAAGGCCAAGGTGGTTCGAAAATTGATCGCCAAAAAGTTCGGACTCCGGACACTGTTCGATGTGATCCCGCTGCGTCCCGAATTGGTTGGCGGATCCCACGGTCGTGTCCGCGTCGACCCCACGCGTCGTCCGGTATTGCTTGGTCGCGAGGGGTCCGGTCCAGAACAGCCTATGGCGTTCGTACGAGACGCCATCCTCCAGTCCCTTTTCGATTCAGACTGATCAAGAACCACGCAGGCGGTACGGCCGGAATTTTTCGAGTTGATTCGTTTCCTCAATGGAAAGCAATGCTCGATCGCCGCCCAACTGGGCCGCCGCTGGGCTATCGACCAGCAAGCTGGAATCGGCACCGCTCATTTGCAGCAAGACTTTGAGTTCAAAGTCACGCAGCGTCCCGCGGGCGATGGTTCGATTGAGGTTGGTGACCGAATCACACCAAGTGACCACATGCAGTCCCACGGTCGGACCATCTCGAAGCAGTTCTTCAAACTGCTTGTCCGGTGCT
>CALDQF010000199.1 GCA_937911845.1 uncultured Phycisphaera sp.
CCATGGCGGTGGTGGGGCATACGAGCATCCACCCGTACGGTGACGCCGTCGGCCGGAACCCGCAACTGGTCTGCGGACTCCACCCAAACATTAATCGAGAAAAATTTCCGCATCTTGATTGGCTCTTCACGTTCCAACCGAACCCGCCAACTCTTGCCATTGGAAAGGAAAGGTTCATCTGTCAATCGTGCGTTGGCGGAGGCCGGAGCGACGGACAAGTCACAACACGATTCGGATGCGGGATCCAGTGCAGAGACGGAAGCCTCAGATGACTCTGAAGTGGAGGTGCACCCGGCGAACAGGCAAGGCAACAACAGGAGAAGAGGGCATTTCACTCTTCAGATAATAGGCTCGGACGGCGGAGATCCCGAGTCTTTGGCGTCACCGCCCGGCCGGTCCCAAAGGTCAAACACCATTCGCCTTGGGCGTCAAAGGCCTGCGCCCGGTGATTTCCCACATCCATCACCAAAAGTCGAGCATCTGGAGCGAGCGCCAAACCGGCCGGTTGCCAGAGTTCACCATGATCGCTTCCCGTTTGGGCCAACACCAAACGAGCATCGCCTTGAATTCGCACAAGTTCATCCTTGGCCCGATCGGTCACAAAAAGGGTGCCGTCCGATTGATAGACAAAGCCGCCAGGGTCTTTGATACCGGTAGGAATGATCTGCAAGAGAGGGCCCTCTTCGTCCAAACCGAACAAGGCACGGCGGTTGGCATCCAAAATGACGTACCGACCATTGGGATCTTTGCGGACTTGCGCCGGCGCGGACAGGCCACAGCTGGCGTCGGCCAGAAGTGTCGGCCGCCAACGTTCGTCAAACACACCAACGAAAGCGTTCCTTGCGTCCGCGAAGTGAAGCTGCTCACCGTCGAACCACAGGTCATCCGGTCGCAAAGTCCATAACGCCTCGGGGAGACGAGCTTTGGTCCAGGCCACCAAATCAATGGAACGCACCATACGGAAACGATTCTTGGCGTAGCCCACCGTGCCGTCCCAATCAAAGGCCAATTCCACCAACCGTTTGTTGACCCGGTCCGCCAAAAAGACTCGCTGGTTGGCGGCATCAAGCGCGATTGCTTCGGAGCGCATCAGCAAACCCATTTCCCGACCACGTTCCCCCCACTGGCCAATCAAAATGGGGATCTCTCCGCGCGCATCGAAAAGGAAGATGCGCTGGGCTTCGGGTTCGGTCATGACGAGCAAGTCGCCATCCACCACACAACGGGGACCAAGGTGGGCCCGCATCCCTGCCGGAGGCGGAACAAACTCTTCAAGGGCCGGGTCGTGCGGTACCAGACTGAAGAGTTGCACCCGCCGTTCGGTTCGCTCCAAGACCCAAGCTTGCTTGGATTTCAAATCAAAAACCACGTCGTCGGGATAGTGAAACTTCCCACCCGCTTCCCGAAATTCGTAGGCGTGTTCGCCGTACAACCATTGCGCGTCGCCATCCCCGGTCAATGCTTGCAAACGATGATTGCGGCGATCAAGAACCACCGGGCGATCGGTAAAGGTGATGGCGATGGGCTCGTCCAAGAATCCGGGGAACGCACCATGCACGCCAACACTGGTCCGCTCCTGCGCCCCCCCCCGCTTCACCTGCACCACTCGGTCATTGTCCGAATCGGCGACCAAGAGATCCCCTTTTGGGGTGAAGTGAACATCAGTGGGCTGGTCAAAGTCGCCAAGGCTCAACCGCCGCTCAGAAAAAGTGCCAAGTTCATCGGGATGGATGAGGACCACCCGGTCGTTGCCGGTATCCGCGATGGCAATGGAGCCATCAGGGGAAATGGCCACACCCCGAGGCGCACAGAAGCTGCCCGGACTGATCCCCTTGGAACCCAACATGGTTTTCGTACCGTCGGCAGCCAACACATGAACTTGGTCGGCAGCTGTATCCGCCACCAACATCCAGCCCTCGGTGGCATGCACCGCGAGACCTTCAGGCCCCGCGAAGCCGTCGGCCAAGCGGGTGAGGTCTCCAGATGCAACCAATCGATCGATGCTGCCGGCCAAACGGTCGGCGATGACGATGCCACCATCTGGATGCTGGGCGATGGCGGCCGGGCCTTCGAGCTTATCGAAAACCGAGGTCCACTCGCCAATTCGGAGAGATTCGACGCACAGCGTCGCCAGCAAGATCAATGAAGACATCAGGTCAGCATAGGAGCAATTGTCTGCAGAAACGCCTGAGCAGGATGCGCATCCTTCGGATCAATCAACCACAGCCAGTCGTCGAATAGGAATTCAAACCGACCCGCGAGCAGAGCAATCCGACCCATCACGGTGTACCCAAAGGCCGCGCCGAACGTGATCATGAGCATCCAGATGCCCGAGCGAGCCACCTTGCCCACCGCACCTTTGTGCTCCACGCTAAAGAAGAAGTACACCAAGCAAGCCAGAGTGCCCAGCACCAACACGATGTTCGAGAAAGACGATTCCAAGTCGAATCCGTTTTCCCCCATCACGATGAGGGGCTTGATGGTTGGTCCGATTTGGCTCAGGAAGTCAGCTTCCAGCGAAGAGATAAACCGGAGACCACAGAACACTCCAATGATGAAGGCGGTGGGCCAACGGCTGATCCAGCCAATCTTGGGCGCGAGACGAAGCAGCAACAAGACCGACAGCGCCAGAGGGATCAACAGCAAATAATCCGTTTCAGCCTCCAGGGCCAACTTGGGCATGAAGGTGTCCCGGGTCCAACCGGGGAACAGTCCCGCCAACAAATTCGGCACCATGGTTTCCCAAAAGCCAATCACCATCCAATACGCCGCAGATGCTCCCACCACAATGGCCTCGGCCGCTTTGTACAAAGGGTTGTCGCCCAGCAAGAACGAGAAAATGCAGAGCGTCAAAATTGCCGCGCCCCACAATCCCACCGTGCGAGCAAAAAGTGGCGCCGCATCCTCTTCGAGTGCCGCCATCTCTCGGCCCTCTTTAACACTCACCGCTTCGTGTTCGGTCCAACGAACTTCAGAACCATCCTCGAGGGTGTGGACATGCTCCGTGCGCTTGGTCCATTGGGTACCTGCACCAGGGTGGAAGGCCACGGCGTTCAAGACCGCAATTGCGACGCCAATGAGCACCAACAAAACACCAAAGTTTGCGTTGCCTCGTCGAGTTGCATGAGTCATGCCTCACCTCGCTTTCGCGCCATGAAATACACCAGATTGCCAACAAAAATCAGGCCCACCATCAATATGTGGCCGGACAACTGTGGAGCCATACGACGCAAGCCCTCTTGATACATACCCGGTTCATTCTCCCGGCCATATTTTCCCAACACGAGGGACTCGTATTCGGCGGCGCCTTTGATCGCCGCCAACAAACCAGACATTTGCTGTGGGTAGTACGGATAGAGCAAAGGGGCTTGCACCCCGGTGCAGCCGGCAACGAGTTTGACGTCATCCGGCGCACTGGCCACGGCGTACTGCACCCACTCTTTGGTGCCGGGGTATCCAGCCGATACGTTCATGATGACCTCGAAATCTCGGATCGACCCCACACCTTCCATCATGGGGATGTCATCGATGGGTGTGCCGCGTGCATCTTGGGGGTACTGGGCACGAAGATCGTTGGCGACCAACTTGATCACGCCTTCATTGCCGGTCTTGAAGCCAAGATCAACGTAGTCCTCACCGTAGACCATGTTTGGGAAGTCACGTTTGATGACGTCACGCTCCGCGTTCTTGATGAACTGCGGGCCAACGGGCCACAACGCCGTGAAGTAGATCTTCAACTTCTTTTCACTCGCATGACGCACAAAAGCGGTGGCCATGGGCTGCAGTTCGCCAGCACTGGCGGGGTCGAAATCGAAGGCCATGTAAACTTTATCGCCCTCTTCAAGGGCCTCGATGGTTTCGAAGGCGTCCCGAACAATCGGTGTCGCTTTCTCTGGAGGGGTAATCTGCAAGAGGATGGGGACCGCAACGGCCACAGCCATCAATGAAAAAATCACCCGACGGTCTAGATCACGCAGGAACTCGTACATCAGTCACCTCCACCGAGATAAGAACGGTCCACACCCAAAAGAATTTTCAGTGAGACCGAAGCGGTACCGAGGGCAATGCCAATCATGATGGCTCGGTTTCCCGCGGTTACTGGATTGTTCATGATCCACACCGTCAAGTTCTCCAAGCGGAAGTTGGCCAACATGCCTTCTTCGGGCAAGAAGTCCGTGAGGAACACACCGGCTGCGGTACGGCCCAGCAAAATGACGAATGCGGTTCCCAAAAGCAAAATTGCTTCGAGGTTCTTGGCTCGGAACGCACGGAAAGCAGCCGAAGCAACATAGAACGCCAGCATGGAGAAAATGGTGGCCGTCAGCGGAGCAAACACGTACTCGTAGACATACCAGAAGCCCGAGCCTTCGGCCCGGAAGTCTCCAGCCATGCGTTGGGTGGGAAATTCATCCAGTGGGTTGACTCCGAGTTTGAACAACCCGATGGCCAACACGCTGACGAAGGCCGCCAACGTAATCATCGAGTACGCCCAACCTTCTCGCCGATCGCTTACTTTCTTCAAGTGAACTTTGAGCAGGTTGCCTCCCCCAAGGATGAATGCCACCGCGGCCAAGATGTTGAACCACACGGTGGTCTTGTCTTGGAGTGGCGCGAGCAGCGGAAAAAAATACGCCAAGATCATGACGATGCCGGCCGCCATGGCGAGAAGCATCGGGATGGTTCGTTTCATCATGGTTGGGTTCTCCTTAGCCGAGCAGGGTTCCGGTGAAGAAGTCAAAAGCCCCCTGCAAGGAAGGCACAAACTGGGTGGCAGTGGCGAACAACGCGCCAAGGCCGATCAAGCCAAAAGCCAGCACCTTGGCAAGGTCTTGGCCTTTCAAGGAGCCGAGCTCCGCCGGCGATTCAGAGAGATAGGCCGATGCAGCGTAGAACTCTTCACCAATCAGGGTGTAGTCACACGCCGCGACAAAGAAGGGCAACTGGGCGGGCATGGCCGTACCAGCCACCTGAATGGCCCCGATCGAGTTGCCCGTCTCAGCCAAAATCAAAGACTCGGCGTAGAAGCAGCCCATGTAGATGCAAGCCGCAGGCTTTTCTCGAACCATCATGCCCGAGAGATATGCCACGTAGCCAAACTGCTCGTCGGTGACGTAGTAAATAAGGTCTTCGTTGTAAGCATCGGGTCGTCCGGCCGCCAAAAAGGCTTCCTGGACGGTTTCACGTGCCGTCACCATCACCAACGTTCGTGCCACCGGCACTTCCACCTTGGCGTCGTACTCCGCTGCGGTTTTGGCCACTTTGGAAAGCACCGTGATGCCCGCAATGGTTTGGATTTCCGAGACATCTTGGATCCCTGGGACAAAGAGCACCGAACGCCCCATTTCGGTCGCCCGGCCCACGGCCTCCTCGATGGCTTTGAGTCCGGCGATCTCGCGGACTTTGATCTGGCCACCCGAACGGGCCACCGAAATCCAGAAGACCACCGCAACCACGAAGAACACGGTCACACCAAGCAAGGGCAGACGGTCCGTGTTGAGAAGCCCAGTGCTCTCGACCGTCTCAGCCGCAGCAGCGGCCTCCTCGGCGACAAGCAACAGGCTGGTCAAAGAAAAGCACGGCATGGTTGGCTCCTCAAGCCTCGATCAGTTCAACGTTCGCCCGGGGGACGATCGCTTTTTCCCCATTCCCGAAGTCCACTTCGAGAACCCGGGTTCGTGAACCCGAGTCGAGGACCGCCGGCTCTGCCGGCAATGACGACACAGTACCGATTCGACCGAACCACGGGTCGCGAATCACCCGGAGAGGGCGACCGATGGCCAGTTGACCAGCTTCCCATTGGCTTTCGGCGTTGTCGTGGGCGTCGTTGGCTTCGACGGGAATCACGATTTCTGGCCGCATGACCCCGGCTCGAATCTGGGTGGCGCCGTTCACACTGGCTTGCCGACCCTCTCGGGATTGCAGTATGCGGAAAGTGCGTTCGCTCATTGCGATTTCACCAAAACCCTTATACCCGAGTCTTACTGGATCT
>CALDQF010000200.1 GCA_937911845.1 uncultured Phycisphaera sp.
CCCTGCTTGGGCTGTTGCCAAACCATCCGGTACAAGTGAGACAAGTCCAAATGGTGGCCATCGGCGACCACATCCAAAGGGCCAGAAAATTCAATGGTTCGCGCTGGTTGCAAGCGAAGCATTTCACGGACGATTGCTTCGCCAAAAGCTTCAGGTTCTCGGGGAAGTCGATTCATATGGATCCTCAGTCCACGAAGAATGAACCATGCAAACGGTGAACCAAGTGCCAAGCTTCAGTGCCCGCCGATCCGGACGCGATAATCCTCAAATCCCTTCCAAACCGACTCCAAAAGTCTGACGGCGGTACCCTTGGGGCATGCAAATCATCGATTTGAATCGCGTTTCTATAGGCCCCAACGCCCCTTTGACCATCATCTCGGGACCTTGCGTGCTGGAACCGAACGACCTGGCCCTCCGGACCTGTGAAAGTGTTCAGTCGATTTGCCAACAACTTGGTCTGCAGTTCATCGCCAAAGCGTCATTCGACAAAGCCAACCGATCAAGCCTGGGGTCCAACCGAGGACCTGGTATCGATGCCGGTTTGGGCGAACTGCAACGCATCGGAAGGACACTTGACTGCCCGGTGACCACTGATGTGCACCTTCCGGAGCAATGTAAAGCTGCCGGTGAAGCTGTAGACCTTCTCCAAATCCCCGCATTTCTTTGCCGCCAAACTGACCTGCTCCAAGCCGCTGCCGCCACCGGACGTGCCGTGAACGTGAAAAAAGGCCAATTCATGTCACCCGGCGAGATGTCCGGAGTCATTGGTAAGTTGCAAGACGCCCGAGCCACCATGCTCACCGAACGTGGAACATTCTTTGGTTACAACCGTTTGGTTAATGACTTCACTGGACTGGCTGAAATGCGCGACTTTGGGGTCCCGGTTTGCTTTGATGTCACCCATTCCACCCAACGACCCGGAGCAGGTGCAGGAGTGACTGCCGGTCGTCCTGAGATGGCACCTCTACTGGCCCGGTCCGCGGTCGCGGCCGGCGTGGATGCACTTTTCATTGAGTGTCACCCCAATCCAGACCAGGCCGCCAGCGATGGCGCGACAGTCCAACCGCTGGAACGGATGAGTGACATTCTGACCGACTGCGCCCGAATCTCAGAAGCGCTACGTGGCTAAACAAACCTCGGCTTAGTCCAGTCCGTGGAGCGGGAGCAGTTTGCTCTCAAGATGACGCATCAATGGCTCGGCCGATAAAGGTCTTCCGGTGAGTTTTTCGGTCAATTCCAACGCGCCGTACCGTTTGCCTTCAGCATGCACTTTGGTGTTGAGCCATTCTCGCAGAGGATTGAATTCGCCACGGGAAAAACCATCGACCAGGCCTGGATGATCTGAGCAAGCCGCTTCAAACAATTGCGCGGCATGCAGGTTGCCAAGCGTATACGTCGGGAAGTAGCCCATGGCCGTCATGGACCAATGAATATCTTGGAGGCATCCGTGGGCATCATCCGTCACTTCAACACCAAGGAGCTCTCGGTACCGGGCGTTCCAGGCCTCGGGGAGATCGCGAACGGCAAGTTCCCCTTTCAACATTTGCCGTTCCAGCCCAAAGCGAATGATGATGTGCAGGTTGTAGGTCGCCTCATCGGCCTCCACTCGGATGAATCCCGGGGCAACCACGTTGGCAGCGCCGTACAGGGCTTTGGCGTCAAACGTCCGAGCCCCTTCCCCCAAAATTTCGTGGGCCAAAGGTGTCGCCCATTCCCAGAAGGCTGCACTGCGGCCAACTTGGTTTTCCCACATGCGGCTCTGGGATTCATGGATCCCGAGCGAAATGGAATCTCCGACGGGCAAACCGATCGCATCGGAACGCAATCCCTGTTCGTAAATCCCATGTCCACATTCGTGGAGGGTCGAACCCAAAGCATCAAGAATGTTGTCGTCATGGAACCGAGTGGTCAAACGAACATCACCGCAGTGAGTCCCCGAACAGAAAGGGTGGGTTGAAGTATCAAGTCGGCCTCGGTTGAAATCAAAACCAATCCCCTCCGCCATCCGGCGCACAAAGGATTCCTGAGTCGACCGGTCAAAGACAACACGATTGAACGCATCACAAGGGGATTGGTCCGCGGCCGAAAGGGTGGCCACCAATTCCCGAAGCCGAATTTCGAGAGGTTCAAAAACAGAATCGACTTCTTTGGCGGTACATCCGGGCTCATAGTCTTCGGCCAACGCATCCCACGGCTCTCCACCAGTGGGGATCCCATAGCACTCGGCTTTGCGGCGAAGGAGATCCACGATGCGTTCAAGGACGGGAGCAAACTGGCCGAAGTCGGATGCCCCTCTTGCTTTGGCCCAGATGCCTTGGCCCTCGCTTTGCAGACGTGCTTCTTCTTCAACCAACTCGACGGGAAGGAGTCTCTTTCGTTCGTGGGTTCGGCGAAGTTCACGAAGATTGACCGCATCATCTCCTAGAGGGTCCAAATCATTCGAAGCTGCTTCAGCCGTGGCAATGGCATCGGACATGGCCGGGCCAGCCACCCGTTCGTGGGCCAGACGGGCTAGCAACGCGAGTTGCTCACCCCGGTAGACCCGGCCACCTTCCGGAAGCAGAACTTCTTGATCCCATCCAAGCAGAGCAGCGCTCGAGCCAATAAGGGACGCTTCACGGGAGAGGGTGGCAAGATGCTCATGCGGATTCATGGTGGACATGAAAAAAGCATACGCAAGAAACGGGAAATGGGCCCACCGAAGGTGGGCCCATTGAACTTTCAAGAAATTAAGTCCGAAGAAACAACAGTCTCCTCCAGGTCGAATCACGGTGTCGCGGTGGCAAGACCTGCTGCTTCGTACGCTTGCGTTAGGGCAGCGACGACATCTTCGGCACGGAGATCGGATCGTTTTCGAGCGGATTCCAAGGCGTTCATACCGTTTTTGTCCTCTGCACTGAGATCGCAACCTGCATCAACCAAAATGCCAATCATTTTGGCATCTGCTCCAGCGTTTTTGGCTGCCATCAACAAGGCGGTGTTGCCTTCGTTGTCGGTGATTTTGAGGTTGGCCCCGGATTTGATCAACAAAGCAACATTGTCGTGCATGTTGGTTCGAGCAGCGTGCATGAGTGGTGTTGCTCCCTGCAGGACGTCCTTGGCTTCCATGTCAGCATCCAAGGAGAGGAGGTACTCCACCACCTTCGGGTCTTCATTGAATCCAGCTGCCCAAATCAACGGAGTGAACCCAATCATGCCACCAACGACCTCTACGCCGGCGCCAGCTTGAACCAACTCTTTGACCGTGGGCAAATCACCAAAGCCGGCCGCCCAACAGAGCGGCGTGTTGCCGATTTGATCTTTTTGCTTGGGATCGGCTCCGGCATCAAGAAGAGCACGAACAATCTCAATTTTAGCGACTTTAACGCCTGGCTCACGACGAACGGCGAACATCAAGGGGTTGCGTCCCATCCGGTCGGTCTTGTCCAGTTGATCACCCGCGTCCAGCAGGGCAAAGACTACTTGTTCGTTGCCCCACCGACACGCCTTCATAAGCGGAGTTTGGTAAGAACTGTCCAAAGCATTGGGCTTGATTTCAGCATCCGCGATCATCTTCAAAATGGTGTCGGTGCGGGCTTGACGAAGGGCCGAGTCAGCCAAGGACACCGAATCTTTCAACAGCTGATCCAACCGTTCACTGGCTGGAAGGCTGGGCGCGGGTTTTGCAGAAGCGTCACCTTTAGAGGCCGGCTTCACTGCGGACATTGCCAGAGTTGTGGACACCGAAGCACCCTTGGGGTGATCGGTACGGAACACAATTCGACGTTGCCGGTATCCCGCCTCACGATACGATTCCCAATCGATGCGTACTTCGTGGGACGTCTTGGCTTCCGCCGAGAATTCGGTGACCACTGGCGGGTACATGCTTTCAATTTTGAATGGCGTGCCATCGGTACAAGAGATGGTGACCAAACCATCAGGGTGAAGGTCTGGATCCAACCGCTGTGGATCACAGTTCACAAACGCGATGGACTTTGCTGAGACTTGCATCTGCACCGGGGGATGATTCTCGATCAAGAACGTCACGGTTTTGGTGAGGGTCCGAGCCACTTGACCACCATCCAAACTAATGGATACCTCGACCGAGCCACCTGGCTCAATGGTTTCACCCTCGGGACAGTTGGCCGTCGTGCAGCCGCATGACGTCTTGCATTTGGTGAGAACAACGGTGCTGTCACCACCGTTGGTCAAGGTCACGGTCCCCGAACCTTTCTCGCCGGTTGCGATTTCACCAAGATCAAGACGCTGGGGCTCGACGGTGACCACCCGTTCATTGGAAGAGGGCTTGTCGGCCTTGATCTTGGGATCCTCTTTCGAGCCGAACGAAGGAGCCGGCGTGGGGGCGACATCCTGAGCCAAGGCAAAGCCACAAAGCAGCAGAGAGAGGGTCGTTACGAATCGTTGAGCAACCATTGGTGTTCTCCAAGAACTCATGCACATGACTGGAGCCCAGCCGGACGAAAGAATCAAACACTAGCGTTCCTCTATCGTCACCCTGGACGAGGAGATACACAAGAGTTGAACGCCAAAACCCTCTTTTTGGTTGCGTCGTAATGCGCAAAAAAGACCGTTCCCGGGTACTTTCTTCAATTCGATGAACGATTCCAACCCTGAAATTCCTCAACCTGAACATGTGAGCCGACCTCGCTTGCGGCCCGTTCAAGTCCTTCCCACCCAGCAAAATGGCCAAACAATTCTGGCCCTCCGCGATCCTCTCCAATTGGCGGGGCAAACGATGGCCATCCCCCCACAGGCTTTGGGCATGCTCCAGCACTTTCGGGGAGAAAAGACCGTTTCAGAAATTGGCGAGACGCTCAAAGCCCCAAGCGAGAAGGTGCTTGAACTGGCGGTGGCCTTGGATGGTCTCGGTTTGCTGGAGGGGCCCACGGCCGAAGCTTTGGAAGATGCCAAACTCAAGCAACTGCAGGAGGCGGGCCACTTCCCCCCACGAGCAACCCAGGGGTTGGGCAACTCTGAAATTGCAAAAGCTGCAATCCGGGGCTGGTTTGCGGAGACCGAAGATCCCGAACTCTCAGGAATGCCGGTTGCTTTGTTGGCCCCGAGCTTGTCCTACAGTCAAGCATGGGAGGTCTTCGCCGGGGCATGGCATCCTGTCCGCAGCGAATCCGCCCCGGACAGAGTGGTCGTGTTAGGACCGGCCCATGCTTCTATTGGCAAGGGAGTTTCCGGAACTCAGCTGGGCATCGCGACCGCACTTGGCATTTGCCCGGTGGATCAGGACCTCCTTCAACTGCTGCAGAAAAAACTGGGGGACCATTACTACCAAGATGAATTGGACCACTTTGCCGAACACGGCTTGGAATCCCAGCTTCCTTGGATCC
>CALDQF010000201.1 GCA_937911845.1 uncultured Phycisphaera sp.
CCACCAGCACGTCGCCACGGGCCCGTACCACCACTTTCGCATTGCTTGGAAGATCCTGCATGCGAGTCGATCTCCAGGCCCGCCAGCCTTGACCTGCATCGCTGCTGTCTTCCAACGCGATGGGTGGGTGTTCTCCATTTTGGAATCGAAGCTCGGCGTCCACCAAGCCTTGTGCAGCCAAACTGATGGTCACCGCTCGGGAAGGATCCAAGGCCACCGGCACCGAGAGTTTTGTGTTTGCTCGTAAAAAGATCGCGGCAGTCCCGGAGAGAGGCGCGTCTAGTTCGTACCGTGATTCCCCTTGGATGGCCCATGATTCTTGGGCGTGGTTCACCTGATCAAAATTTTCATGCAGCTGTAGGTTTTGATCTTCCGTGTGAATCTTGAGATCATCAAAGTCGATCGTGCCGGTTTCAAATTCTGGTTGCACAAACACCAGAACCACTCGACAAGAAACCGTACCAATTGGTGTTGGCATTTCACAACTTGCTTGGTGCCACTGACCATCGACTCCTGATCCTTTTTCTGCGTCGACGGGCCGAACTTCTCTCCACTCCAGAACACGTCCATCTTCGGCCAAGCACTCCACCCTCAGCACGCCAAAGTTTTTGGTTTCCTGAACCGTCGCATTCACCGGAGTACGCCCAAACACCGAGGCGTGAAGGATTGTTCCAGCCTGAACATCGAAGCGTCGCTCCAGACCTGAGCCGCCGTAGCGTTCATTGTGCGGACCAACGGTCCGCAGAGCGCCGCCGTCCCGGCCGATCCCCTCCCAGGCGATGGCCTGATTGAATGCGGACCAGCCTTCGACCCCGCCGTCGGGACGTTCGAAGTTGCCGAGGCCGCCCAAGCGATCTTCAGCCGGTGGAGCGACGGTAACCGAGAGGCTGCTTGCGTCGGCGTGGTCCCCCAATGTCAGTCCAACGGCTCTGGCCGCGGGCGGGGCGGTGGCCGGAACGCCCTCTTGCCAAAGGTCTTCTCCCACCACATTGGCTTGGTCATCCAGCCAGCGGAGGGCGGCCTGCCGGAGACCCTCACCACGAAGAAGAACTTGTTCGCCGGGACGAACGAGTCCCAGATCTTGTTGGGCGGTGCCTCCCACCAAAGTCCAGCCCTCGTAGCGCTGGGCGGTGATGGAGAAATCATCGTGGAAGATCAAATCGAATTCGTTCAGAAGGAGGAGGGTCCACAGCATGTGGTTACTGTATGTCCCTTCATTCGAAGACTCTTGGGAGATTTTGCATGCCATTCAAAGATGATTTTGTGTGGGGCGCTGCGGCGGCCGCGTATCAGATCGAAGGTGCCGCCAGTGTGGGGGGACGCAAACCGAGTGTCTGGGATGATTATTGTGACCGTCCGGATGCCGTGAAGCAGGGCCACAGTGGCGCTGTGGCTTGTGACCACTACCACCGCTTCGAAGAAGATATTGCCCTGATGGGTGAGATTGGCCTTCAGGCGTATCGTTTGTCGCTGGCCTGGCCGCGCATTCTTCCCGAAGGTACCGGGGCCGTCAACGAAGAAGGGCTGGCGTTCTACGACCGGCTGATCGATACGTTGCTCGCCAACAACATCACACCGTGGGTCACGTTGTACCACTGGGATTTCCCGTCCAAAGTGTTTCAGCAAGGTGGGTGGCTGAACCGCGAGAGTGCCGATTGGTTCGCCGAGTACACCGAAGTCGTGGCCAAGCGATTGGGCGATCGGGTCACCCATTGGATGACCCTGAATGAGCCGCAGGTGTACATCGATCATGGTCACCGCAACGCCGTTCACGCGCCGGGCTTGACCTTGACCACGCGCGAACAACTTCTTGCCGGACACCACACCCTGTTGGCCCATGGAAAAGCTGTCCAAGTCTTGCGGGCATCGTGCAGCAAGCCGGGCCGCATTGGCATTGCCCCGGTGGGTCAAGCCACCATTCCGGCCAGTGACTCGCCGGAAGATTATGCCGCCGCGGAAAAAGTGCAGAAGAGTGTGGAGTTTGGCAACCACTTCAACAACGCGTGGTGGTTTGAGCCGGCATGTTTTGGACATTACCCAGAAACCGGCTTGAAGACCTACGCCGAGCACATGCCTGACTTCCCCGACTCAGACTTCAACACCATCAAGCAGCCCATGGATTTCGTGGGACTCAACATTTACCAAGGTGGGGTGGTGAAAGCCGGCGCCGACGGTGAGCCCGAACACGTTCCCCACGCGGTTGGCCACCCCATCACCTGCTTCGATTGGCCGGTGACCCCTGCGGCCTTGCGTTGGGGGCCTTACTGGGCCCACAAGCATTTTGGTCTGCCCGTGGTGATCACCGAGAACGGATTGGCTTCGATGGACTGGGTGGGTCTGGATGGTCGCGTCCGTGACGGACAGCGGATCGACTTCACGAGGCAGTATTTGTTGGAGCTGGAAAAGGCGATTGGCGACGGGACCGAAGTGGATGGATACTTCCACTGGTCCATCATGGACAATTTCGAATGGGGCGAGGGATACACCAAGCGCTTTGGATTGATCCACGTCGACTACCAGACGCAAGCTCGCACCCTGAAGGATTCCGCGCGTTGGTATCGCACCATCATCGAATCCAACGGCGCGAAGTTGGCGGAAAGCCCCGCCTGATTCACTTGCTGATCAGTTGACCCGTCCCGAAGCAGCCATTGTTGCGCCACGCGG
>CALDQF010000202.1 GCA_937911845.1 uncultured Phycisphaera sp.
TCCCCATGCAAACTGGGGGATGAATTTTGGAAGGCCTCCGGCATCGAGAAGCGTGTAAGCCACTGGCTCCCACACGGCAAATCCGATGGCCCCAGCCACCAAAGCACACAGCATGTGCAACAGGGCGGATAACGCGCCTTGATTCCCCCACCAGAACGCGGCCAGAGCAATCACAATGATGATCAAAATAGACAGGATCATGCTGATGCCTCCTGATTGGCGGGGGCCGCCTTACGGGCCGGAGCGAAAGCTCGGCTGATTTCTTCAATAGTGGTTCGACCTTCACCAGCAGCCTTGACGGCCGCTTCCTGAAGGCTGATCTTGCCTTCGCGTCGTGCTGCAACCAGAGCTGCCTTGAGATCTTTGTTGGCCAAATGGCTGCGAATCTCGTCGGTGACTTTCAAGACTTCGAGAACACCAGTAACTCCGCTGAACCCAGAACCCTGACAACGGTCGCACGTCTCAAAGCGTCCAGGCTTCACTTCAATCTGCCCAAGTCCCTTCACCAGCCCAGCGCCCTCTTCTTCGCTTAAACCGAGTTTCTGCAGCAACTCCGGAGTTGCATTGAGAGGAACTGAACATTCGGAACAGGGGCGACGCACGAGTCGCTGATGAACCACATATTTCAGATTCTTTACCGCAGCTTTGGCATCACCACCAGCAAGGTTCATGAACTTCTGCAGGCTTTCACCCAAGGAACCTGCTCGCAACGGCAGATATACCACCGGTGGCTCGTCGGTTTCAAGCAACGTGCGGACCGTGACCTTGTCGTCGTCAATCGGGTCAACCATGACGACATCGGGATCACGACGCAGCACGGCGGTGAGATGCCGGGAATAGCCTTCGGTGTATTCCTCGGCGTCATACTCAATCATGTCCACGCCATCCAGAGTGATCAAAGGCTGACGTTCAAGAGCCCGGACATTTTGCAGATACGCGTCATGCCGTCCCAAGAATCCATACGAAAGGGTGGAGAGCCCTTGCAACGGAGGGGCGGAGAGCAGGACGAATCCGCCTTGAGCTCCAAGGTCGAAGTGGCCTTCAAAAGAATCCACCTGCGATGCGGTCAGACCAAGCTCATGCCAATCTCGCTTCAAGCGGCGAGCCATATCGAACTCGAGACGCAGATGGAGGCCTTTTTTTGTTCCGGACAGGAACATGCTGACGTTGGTCTTTCCTGCTTGACCCTGCAGGCCGAACTTGCCGTACTGCTGTCGACGAAGATCGCCAGCATCCAAACCTGCAAGGCCGCAGTAGAACTCGCGGATCTTAAGACCCATTTTTGCGGGCATGGGATCCAGTTGCTCGCGGAGGCCATTGATAACAGAGGTACCGACGGTGCCGGCTTCAGTGACCAGGAGCTCCACTCGGGTCGCCCCACGTACCAAAACACCAAAAGGAAGTTCTGAAGCCGAAGCCATAATCTGAAACGCTTCAGATTCAGCTTCGGGAATAGAAGCGGGTACACCTTGAGCATCGAGGAATTGATACCGCAACTCCTTGAGCAGTTTCTTCTCTTCTTTCTTCCCATCGTCACCAAGGTGCTTTTGGAAATTCAAAGGTTCCCATTGCTTGTCTGACTTCTGGTTTCGAATACTCACGTAGACGAACACTGGGGTGAACAGCAGCACCATTGCCAAAGGCCATCCGATCCAGAAGATGGGCACAAACAGCACGGAAAGTACAGCCACGATGCCCGCACTGATGTGGATGGCGTTCCACTTGTTGCGGCCGAGTAGCAGTCGATCAGCATCCTTTTCAAGGTGGGTGGAAATAGCCCAAGCCCACGGCAAGAATGGCAAAAGAGCCAAGATGGGCTTGACCGGTGAGACCAGCCACAGAGGGCCAAGATCACCTAGAAGAGTGGGAAGTGAAATTGCAGACATGAAAGTCTCCTGCAAAAGCAGCCGGCTTAGCCGATGCCCTTGAGACGCATCTTGAGTTCTTCGGGACGAGGGCTTGCTTCGATAGCAACCTTGTGGTGCACCATTTCGCTTTCCACAAGGTCGGCGAGGGCGGTCG
>CALDQF010000203.1 GCA_937911845.1 uncultured Phycisphaera sp.
TTTCGAGTGATCAAACATTGCAACACCGAGAGCCGAAACCTGTACGCCGAATGCCTCCTCAAATCACTCGACCGGCGTCTTGGTGGCGATGGGACATGGCTGCCATCCGGTGAAGACAACAAGTCTGCCGGCGAGCGTCTGCTCGAGTGCCTAGCGACTCTTTTTCCGAACTCGACATCTTCTGGAGATGTCATAGACGATGGCTCAGGGCTTTCACACATGAACCGCCTGACGGCCCGGACGCTCGCGAACATCCTGAACAGAGCGGCAACCCGCGAATGGCACCAAGAGTGGCTCCAAACGCTGGCGGAAGGCCGTGCGTCAGGAACATTGGCCAATCGTTTCAAAAGCAAGCCCTTTGACCACTGCTTGGTTCGGGGCAAATCAGGTTACATCAATGGAGCCTCAACTCTGGCAGGCCAAATTGACCAAGACGATGGGCAGCATCTGACCTTTGCCATCATGGTCAAAGATTTCAAATCAAACATCGACGCAAAGCGCCTCCATGAGTCGATCCTGGCCGAAGCGGTCCGCGAGATACCCCGTGCCTCCCAAGGTGACGAACGCGCCCTTCACCTAAACCCATCTAAAAATCACACTTTCACGAATGTCTACAGGGCGAAAGCACAGTCCTCGCGCCAAAGGGCTGATGATCAGCTTGCGAACGCAATTGATCCCAAAGAGCCTTCAGCAAAGATCAGGCAAAGCTCAGTCCACAAGGGTTCAAATATCTTCCTGACTGGAACCGGCGTCCTCCTCATCCTGCTTGGGATTCGCCTCAGTTGATGACTGAAGCAATGACAGGGCCGCCAGAAGATCTCCTTGATCCGCCACCAGCAACGCCCCGTCTCTGAGCAGCCGATTGGATCCAGCCCACTCCGGTGAGCCTACCGATCCAGGCAATGCCAACACGTCCTTCCCGTGAACCTCGGCAGCGATCCTGGCGGTCACCAGTCCGCCGGACTTTTCCGCAGCCTGCACCACAATTACCGCTTCAGAAAGTGCAGAAATCAGACGATTGCGTTGTGGAAATCTCCAAGGACGAGGGGGAGCATCGTCTTCGTATTCACTAAGCAAGCACCCTCCTTGCTCAACAATCTCGCCAAACAAATTCGTATGCTCTGGCGGATACAACCGAGAAAGCCCACTGCCCAACACAGCCACCGTCACGCCACGGCGAGACAGGCACTCATGATGGGCCCGACCATCAACCCCTCTGGCCCCTCCACTGACGACGCCCCATCCGGACGAGACCGCAGCCTCAATGATCCAGGGCACCGAAGCCAAAGCGCTCGTGGTGGGACGGCGAGAGCCAACGACCGCCAAGAGCGGAACCCTTGGGAAAATTCCGCGTACACGAACCCGAAGAGGGACCTCCGGAAGTCGGGTGAAACGGGCGGGAAGATAAAAAGTCCGATTCAAGTAAATCAGTCTGCCATCGCATACAACGAAAGGACCCAGATGTCGGACAAGTTCTACAGCGGAAGAGTTTAAAAAACAGACGAAGGAAGCAAAAAGAGTTCAATCTTCGAACTCATACTCCTCATCGTCACCGTTCCCGAAGCCGGACTCCTCTTCATCATCGTCATCGTCATCAGACGCCCCGTCGCCAC
>CALDQF010000204.1 GCA_937911845.1 uncultured Phycisphaera sp.
AACTGCAGGCGGCCAATAGGTTGGCCCAAGAGGCGGGCATTCCTTACCGGGTCATGCCTCTCGATCTTCGGGTGTTTGGGGGCTCCGCGTTGACCGACGACATTGATGTCCCCCACGGCCGAGATGAATCTGAAATGCAAAAGGACATTCCGGTCACTTATGTCCCGGCCCGCAACTTGATTTTCCTTTCGCTGGCGTTGGGCTTCGCGGAAACGATTGGGGCCAAGGATTTGTTTCTGGGCGTGAACGCGGTCGACTACTCGGGGTATCCCGATTGTCGCCCCGAGTTTTTGACCGCCTTTGAAGCCTGTGCAAATTTGGCAACCAAAGCGGGAGTACAGGGGCAGACCTTTGCCATCCATGCGCCGCTCGTAGACCTGACCAAAGCAGAGATCATCCAGCGTGGTCTACAACTGGGTGTTGATTACGGCCAGACGCACTCGTGCTACGACCCCGATCCTCAAGGACTGGCTTGTGGGACGTGTGACAGTTGTGTGTTGCGTCGGCGGGGCTTTGAAGCTGCAAGTGTTCCCGACCCCACCCGGTATTCCGCATGACCACCACATTGCCTATCTCTGAAACTTTTGACACCATTCAAGGAGAAGGTTCGCTGTTGGGGATCCCCAGTTTTTTCATCCGCACCGCGGGATGCAACTTGCGTTGCACCTGGTGCGACACGCCGTATGCCAGTTGGGACGCTTCCGGTGATCAACGTTCGGTCGCTTCGCTGGTTGAAGAGGTCCAACGGTCTGGTCGAAAGCACGTTGTCTTGACCGGCGGCGAACCATTGATGTTCCCTGGGTTGGTGGAACTGAATGACGCGCTACGCGAAGCGGGATGCCACGTCACAGTCGAAACGGCCGGAACCATATTGCTTCCGCTGACCTGTGATTTGTTGAGTTGTTCTCCCAAGTTGTCCAACAGCACCCCAACGAATGATCAGCGTGATCCTTCAGGTCAATGGGCAAAACGTCACGAATCGCGGCGTTGGCGTCCGGAAATCCTGTCCAAATTGATCCAAAAGTCCATCCGAACCCAGTGGAAGTTTGTGGTTTCGAGCCCACAAGATTTGGCTGAAATTGACCAAATGCTTGCAGAAGTCCCGCCTGAACGTCCTGAAGATGTCTTTTTGATGCCGGAAGGGGTCACGGTGCCCGAACCAGAGCGCATCCGCTGGATCGTGGAGTTGTGCCAGGAGCGGGGCTGGTGTTTTGGGCACCGATTGCACATTGCTTTGTTCGGCAACACCCGCGGAACTTAGAAGTTTGCGTGAAAAAATTGCTTTCCTCTCGACGCGACGGGCCGAATTGAGGCACAATGTCAACTTCGGCCATCATGGCCGTGCCAGAAGCCCCCCCGAAACCCGAACGGAACCTTCTGTTTTTTCTTCTTGTCTTGCATCGGGCTGCGTGAACAAAACGAATCGAATCATGGTCAGTATCTATGTGGGGAATCTCCCCTTCCGTGTCACCGAGGATGAGGTGGCGAGTATTTTTTCTGAATTCGGCGAAGTGCAACGAGTGCACCTTGTTATGGACCGTGAGACGGGACGTCCCCGCGGCTTCGGATTTGTAGAGATGGGAGACGACGAAGGTCGTCAAGCCATTCAAGAATTGATGGATCGCAACGCCGAGCTTGGTGGTCGTCCATTGAAGTTGAACGAAGCGCAGCCTCGTGAAGAGCGCGGCGGTGGCCGTGGCGGCTTCGGTGGCGGCGGCGGCAACTTTGGAGATGTTCCTCCTCAAGATCCTGGTCCTCGAGAAAAAGGCGATCGCCGTCACGACAAGGACGACTTCGAAGATTGATGCGTTACGGGGACTGGACCTGTTGTCCCAGTGCCTCGTGCATCATCTCAGCAAACCCTTCGTATGCCATCTCAGTGAGGTGCAGACGATCGGGTAAAAACATGTCTTGACGGGTGGACCCGTCGTCAGCTTCAAGCACTTGATTGAGGTTGACAAAGGTCCGCCCGTTTTGCGTTTTGCAGTACGAAGCTACCAATTGATTCGCCTCATTCACGACGGGCCAGCGGTCCTTCTTTTCTGGTGATCGGTTGATCGCGCCAAAGAAGATCTGGGTATCCGGCAATCGGTCGCGTGTCAGTTCAGAAAAGAGTCGAAATCGCTCAGCAATATCGGCCGCGTTTTCTCCGGCGTTGATGTCGTTGCTGCCGCAGTAATAAAAGATGGTGTTGGGTTGCACCGGGAAGAGGGTTTCGTTGGCGTAATGCAACGTTTCCCAAGATCGAGCGCCTCCAAACGCCAAGTTCGTCACTTCGTACTCGGAGAAGTGGGCCGGCGCTCTTTCCCACAGTCGGAAAATACTTGAGCCCCACAAGGCCAAGCCGCCCGACTCTGGTGGATATTGACGCAACATGGTCTGCAAGCCTTTTTGGCTCGCTTGCCATTTCAGTACTTGTCCCTTGGGCAAAGCATCGAGGGCCAGCAGGTGCAGGGCAAAGGTGCGTCCCATACGCAGATAGCTTTCAGCGGAGCCGTTGTAGTGGCACTCCCAATGTTCGGTTGCGTGGGCGTCCCAGAATGACGCTGTCGGAGCAAAGCAACAGTGGTCAAGTTGACTGGCGGTTTCGGCTTGTGCGCCTTGAGAGGGCGCGGGACGCTCGGCCTGCACGACCAGCGCCGCTTCGGGGCGCGGAATCAGGAACCAGGCCGCACCAGCGCCGGCTCCCCCCGACAGGACGATGGCGATCAACAGCGCCGCCCATCCTGGTCCTCCTGATCCGTCTCCGCCGCTCTCGCCACGGTCGATCGTCAGCGAGTGCAATTGCTCGGTGCGTTGGTCAGTCATGCGTCTTGCCCCCTGTGCGCTGTTCGCGCGAGCAGTGTATCACTTCATGGAACAGGCGAACGCGAAATCGAACGCGTCCGGTCGCTCATCCCTTGCCTCATGGATACGATCGCCCGGCCGGTCTGCGTTAGTGACAGGTGTCACCCGGCGTAAATCAGGTTCAAGAGCAGCAAATATTCCCGGCCAAGTGTTGCGTTGCAGCATGCCCCGTGTCAGAGCACGCAGCCAACTTGCGACCCTTTGGCGCAATCTCGTCTCCACCAGCCGGAAGATCTGACATGGTCAAAGCCACACTGAACGCGCTCGTCGATCGCCTGTCCCTGACAAGCAATGACGCCAGCCTGTCGCTCAAGGATCCGCAACGGCTGAAAACCGAGATACTGGCCGGGCTGACCGTCGCGCTGGCTCTGGTCCCCGAAGCGGTGGCGTTCGCCTTCGTCGCGGGCGTCCACCCGCTGGTGGGCCTCTACGCAGCGTTCATCGTCGGTCTGGTCACCGCGGTGATCGGCGGCCGCCCCGGGATGATCTCGGGCGCCACCGGCGCGCTTGCGGTGGTCATGGTGGCTCTCGTGGCCGAGCACGGCGTGGAATACCTGTTCGCCACGGTCGTGCTGATGGGCATCCTCCAGCTGGGCGCGGGCATCTTCAAGCTGGGCAAGTTCATCCGGTTGGTGCCGACGCCCGTGATGCTGGGCTTCGTGAACGGCCTCGCCATCGTGATTTTCATGGCCCAGCTGGGTCAGTTCAAGGTCCCCGGCTCCGAACACGCCAGCGGCGGTCACGGCATGGCGGGCGGCGAATGGCTGACCGGCATGCCGCTTCTGGTGATGCTGGGCCTGACCGGACTGAC
>CALDQF010000205.1 GCA_937911845.1 uncultured Phycisphaera sp.
CATCAGGTCTCCGGTCACATCAAGACTTCGCAACCGCTGGTTGGGGGCAATCCCACCGGCGTCGCCACCGAGCTCGAGATTGCCATTGACCGCGATGCCAAACAGTCCACCAAGACCACTTGTGTTGCCGTCAAAGATGGACTTCTCAAAGACGACGTTCCCGGCGAGATTCGCATCGGTGAACAATCGGGCTTCGTCGGAGAATCGAAGTTCTTCTCCCGCGGCGATCAGTTCTGAAGTGTTGATAAAGATGACGTTCTGGTACGGGAGTCCATTGGATGGATCAACACCCTCGGCAACACCGTCAATCAAGATGTCTCCAAGAGCGTTCAGACCGGCATTGATTTCGATCAAACCAAACTGTCCTCCCTGATCAACCGATGGTGAACCACCGGCCATCAGGATCAAGTCGCCGTTGATGTTGATGGCTTCATGGATCGTCAATTGCTGGCCGGCGTGCAAGCGAAGTTCGGGAACGAAACTGCCGGAGAAATCCAACTCGGCCAGCACTTCGATGTCACCACTGGTGTGAATTCGGATGGGGCCGAAAAATTGCGTTAGGGCATTGGCCACCAAATAGTTTGTCCCGGTGATCAAACCAGGATTGTCGAGGGCAACGGATCCGTTGAAGTCGAAAGAGATGTTGTTGACATCTTCGTTTGGGATGTCTTCAACAATCAAAATGTCAGCGCCGAGGACGCCGCCTCCAAGCATCAGGAGGCCGTCCATGTGTTCTCCGTCGACATCGATATCGCCGCCAAAGAAGGCACTGGCTCCAGACAGATCCACCAAACCACCGACATCACCTGAAGCATTGATTTGGGTATCGGGAGCAATAACGAGACTGCCATCACTGGACGCCATGAACGCGCCCGCGGCTCCACCTTGGTTGGACACATCAACCGAACTTCCGGAGGCCAGTTGAAGGAATTCGCTGGCGTCCAAAGACACCATTCCGCCGGTCGAGGATAGAGCGCCGTCCAGCACCAGTACTGGACCATTGGCTTCGATCGTCTGTCCTTCAATCATGCCTCCAAGGACGATTCCGCCGCCTACGGCTGAAAATTCTGCAGTGTTGGCTTGAACCAAACCTTGGTTGTTGAGAGCCAGGGCAAAGGCGTCGCCCGCCCCGAAGAGCACCGATCCGCCTTGGATGCTTCCTGTGTTTTCCACCGCGGCCAGTCCTGAAAGATCACTGGCGGCTTGACCGGTTCCGGCCGTGTTGGCCAAGAGTTCTCCGTCGATTTTGGCATGCAAGCGTCCGCCTGATTCCCAGAGCAAGACTTCGTCCCCGGCGACCAAAGCAACCAAGCCATTCCCAGCTTGCACGGTGCCGTGGTTCAAAACACGTTGACCAAGCAGGGCGACTTTGTTGCCTTGAAGGTGACCGTGGTTGGTCACTTCTCCGGTCAATTCAAACCGATCGAGGCCTTGCATCCAGTCGTCCAGGCTCATGTTCCCGGCGACCGCATACAAGCCACCGCAGTCCACCACTGCATCCGCGCCAAAGACCACACCGGCGGGGTTCACAATGTAGACCTGACCATTGGACAACAAAGATCCTTGGATGTCGGTCGGGGTACCGCCCAAGACCCGATTCAGGATGGCTGACTCGCCATCGGGCAGATTGAATTCCAATGTCTCCCATGGGGCGACCATCAAGCTTTGCCAATCCAACACGGTTCCGTCGGAAGCCGTAATCACCGTTTGTCCATTTTGGATTGTGACGGTGGCTGATCCCCAGACGGTTTCAGGTCCATCCGCAGCGGCCGAAAGGACGAATGTGCTGGTGAGCAGGGTTCCCAAGGTGGCATTCAGCAGGTGTTGCTTCATGATGAGGTCTCTTTGTGATTGGAATTCGTGATCTTTGGGGCCAAGCCCGGAACTTTACTATGAGGTTTAGAACTCATAAGTGGCAGAAAAATGCACTCTGTTATCGCCAGATTGTGTGTCTCGTCCGTCCAGATCCGACAAAGCGAATCCCCAGTACAAACGGACTTGAACCGAACGGTCAAAAAGGCCTTCGAGGCCGATACCGGCTCCCAGAAGGTCTTCATCCACTTCGTAAGCCACCACTGGGTCGTTGATCTTGGTGGCACCGGCATCGAGGAAACCTCCGAAGGCCAAATCCCAGTCTTGGGATTGGAAGCGTTGATTTGGGGCTGAAGAGCGACCGGGGTGCCACCAATATTCGACCGAAGCGGACCAACCTTGGTCACCCGCGGCCGCGGCTTCGGGATAGCCGCGAATGGTGTTCATGCCCCCCAGAACGGTGTACGCCTGTGGCGCCACTCGGCCATCGAGGGCTCCACCAACATTCGCGCGGAGCCGGAATTCACCAACCCCTTCGGTATCAACGAATCGGCGGAGGTCGATGTTTGCGTTGAGTGAAGACCATGAATCGTCTCGAGCGAAACGCCCGACATCATCTTCATCGTCCCCGCCTTGCCACGCGAGCGAAATGCCACCTCGGAGGGTGCCTTGCTCACTGAGGTGTTGCACGGAAACCCCAGCTTGGGCGGTCAGCAAACTTGTTTCTCCACCACCGATTTCGATCGCACCGCTGTTGAAGACAAAGCTCTGGGTGACATCGAATCGATCCATTCCAATTCTGAAGAACGGAGTGACGAAGTGTGGGCGTGCGGAATTCCGTCCCACTGCGAGGGGCCTCGGCGAGATCGAATAAGAGAGGCCCATGCTGTTGCCTTCAAATTCGATCGGGACACCAAACTGACTGGAGACGTAGTGGTTGGCATGAAAGAAAGCATTGCCTTTCCATGAGTTGAACACAGAATGGGTCCAACCGGCGTTGATGCCAGTGGCGTTGGAGTCACCGGAGGTGCGAAGTTGCACGCTCAGGACGTCATCGCGATCGGTGAGTTGTGTGTCTCGCCATCCCAAGATGTATCGCCACTGACTGGTCCCTTGCGTGCCTGTATTTTCGGCTGCAACGGTCCAAACTTGGGGGTCTCTCTCCGTGATGTTGAAGTCCACCACGGCCAGGCCAGGCTCTGAGCCCCGACCCAAGCCAACGTCAACAGTTCGTCCGGGATGAAGGGAGAGTTCGGCAGCAAAGGCCTCTAGAGACTCGCGGGTCAATAAGTCTCCAGTTTTTACGGGAGCAAGTTTGCGAATGGATTCATGCACGGGGTGATCGATTCGTTCGGATGGATCAATCTCAGCCCGCTCTCCAACCCGAGAACCGGAGGCCAAGGTTCGAACCTTTTCGATGGTATTCGTGGTGACCACAAAAACAAGCGTGTCGCGGTCCATTCGATTGTCAGCCCCGGTCGTGGGATCAATATCCTTGAGGGTGACGAATACACCAACAAGACCTGCTTCTTCGATAAGGGATTTCAATAGCCCCTCGTTCATTTTTTGGAGGGCTGCAACTGTAAATTTCGTACCACTTCTTCGATTGAGACCATAAATATTCCATCGGTATTTTTCTCCCGCATCGATGTCTCCTCCACGAAGCGTAAGTTGAAGGGGAGCAATCATCAGCTGGTCCCGGATGGCCTCTTCTTGCCTGAGCGGGGGTCTGAATTCAAGCTTGAGTTCCTTCGCGGGGTATCTCATGGCTTCGATTTCAGAGGCGTCCGATGCTTCTTGGGCGATCGAGGAGGTGGTCCACACACAGGCAATGCAGACAATCAACATTTGACGAATGACGGGCATGAACAACTCCGGGAAGTGTGAGTCGTTCATTATGGCAGCGATTGAAGTACTCATTGTCAAGAAGTATGAAAACGGAGGAATTGACAAAAGTTCGTCCTATAAAACGCATTCAGGTTGTGAC
>CALDQF010000206.1 GCA_937911845.1 uncultured Phycisphaera sp.
GTCTCTGGCGTGACGGAAGAACGTGGTTCGTTGGCCAACTTCGCCGCCGCAGATTGGACTCGTTCGGCGAACACATCCCCCAAGGCGACGACACGAACCATTGGAGATGACGCGAGGCAATTCCAAATGGCTCCGGTGCCTCGCCCCCCGCACCCGATAACTCCAACCCGGATCACTTCTTCGGAGTGGCTGGCGAAAGCGTAAGGCGCGAGCGCCGCGGCGGCTCCAGAGCTGAGAAAATGTCGTCGGGAATGGGTCATCCTGAAAGTCCTCTTTCTTTTAACCGTGCTGGTTCTGGCTTGGCATCTTCGGCAGATTCATCAGGTTTGGGTTCGTTTTCTATGCCTTTAGGGGGTGCGATTGCAGGTTTGCCTTCGGCGTCCGATTCAAGCACCAAGCGGAGACCCACAAAACCACCATCAGCGAGCCACCAAATGCTTTGTGGGTCCTGAGGATCACTGGCGTTCCAGTTGTCCATGTCTTCAGGAACCGCCGTGGCGGGAAAGGCGTCTTTGGCCAGCGTTTCGTAACAGCCGCCGTAAGTGAGGTGTTCATCATTGGGCCCGGTCACCCATTCGGAGGCATTGCCGAACAAGTCGAAGAGGCCCAGCGCGTCGGCCTTTTTTTCACCAAGAGGATGGGTCACCCAGTCGGCATTTTCATCAAGCCACGCATGTTCCAAAAGGTTGTCTTTCGAGATCTGGGAGTGTCGCGCCAGCAGCTTCCATTCTGACTCCGTGGGGAGCCGATAGTGGCGTTTGGTCTTGAGCGAGAGCCAACGGGCAAAGCAGCGGGCGTGTCGATATTGCACACTGATCGCGGGATACCCGTTGTGCCCAAAGGAGCGGTCCATGGCGATATACGGTTTGCTGGGCCGCGCGATGATGTCACTCGGCTCGGACACAGATGATTTCGATTCAGCTTTGCGATCAAGCTCAAATCGATAGGCGTCAAGCAGGTCCCAACTGACCTCGGTCTTGCCCACAAAGAATGCTTTTGGAACGCCATGCTCGGGGGCGGCTTCGACCGAGATCATGTCGAAG
>CALDQF010000207.1 GCA_937911845.1 uncultured Phycisphaera sp.
GCGCAGGGCTCGATCGGATCGAACGGTCCCGAGCAATCTCACCCGTTCATGGTTGAGGTGGGTGGCCGCTCCTTCGAGATGGGCGGGAATGCTGATCCATTGTCGAGTCACCGCAGCCTTGTCTTTCATCCCTGCGTATCCAACATCACGGCTATCGCAGCCAAATGCTTTCGCCACCACGGCCATCAGTTCGCCGTGGCTTGTGGCCGTTTTCTCCAAGAACACATGCAGGTGGTTGCCTGCTCCGGTGGGATCACGCCAGGGGATTTCTTCGACTTGGAAGTCTTCCGGTCGAACCTTGATGCGTCCCCCAATGCCTTTCTCAAACAGACTAAAGGCAGGGCAGGGTTCTTCATCTTTAAGTTGGTTGATGAGATCCATTGAGCACCATTCAGCCTTCCTCAAGCAATGCAGCTCGAACTGCAGAGAGAATAGGCTGGTTCAACTGGTGGGTGCGGCGAGGAGTCGCCTTTCGATCTCAAGCCGTTCCAGCATCTCGGCATCCGCATAGATGGGCAAATCCAGTTTGCAACACAGGGCCAGAGCATCTGAGGGGCGGGCATCGATCACCAATTGCTCGCCTTGTCGTTCGAGGACAAGATCGGCAAAGAAAACACCGCTTTCTTCGTGACGAATCAGGATGTGGTGGGGGCGTGCGTCCAGAGCCGCAATGGTGTTGTCGAGCAGGTCATGAGTTTGGGGGCGTGAGACCAGCTCGTTGGCCAAGCGACGACGAATGGCCGCCGCCTCGAACAAACCAATAGACATGTGGATGACACGGCTGCCTTCTCGTTCGATCAAAACGAGCTCTTGCAGTTCCGCCTCAGTGCGGATCAAGAGTTTGGCAATTTCGACGCGTATTGAGTCCATTTTGACACCCCCAGTCCCATCCAAAAATACCAAGGGATCTCCCAGAACCCCTACATCCGAAGTGAAGTGTTGCGAGTTCGTTGGTTGGATTCAAGAGTGATGTGGAGAAAATCCTGGAACCTCTCCTAGCTTGCCGGAAGCAACCCCTGCAAGGGCCTGTGTGCCCAGAGTATCCATGCCATTTTCAGACAGGGTCTGGTAGGCCTTGAAGGCCAATTGCATGGCGGGGAGAGGAAGTCCAAGATCCGCTCCTGCCTCCAAAACCAGTCCCAAATCTTTTTTCAAATGGGCCACAAAAAATCCAGGCGCAAAATCTCCTCGGGCCACCCGTGGGGCGAGATGGTCAACCGCCCAAGATCCTGCGGCCCCAGCAGAAACAGACTGCAAAACCCGGTCATGATCCAAGCCAGACTGCTCGCAAAAGGCCATGGCTTCAGCCAGCCCGAGCATGCCGCCAGCAACCAGGATTTGATTGATGAGTTTGGCCCGTTGCCCTGCCCCAGGCTCACCGTGGTGGACAATGGTCGTCCCAAGATGCTCGAAAATGGGCTGAGCCGATTGGAAGGCCGCTTCTGGGCCCCCGATCATGATCGAGAGGCGACCTTCGCGGGCGCCCACATCACCGCCAGAAACTGGGGCATCCAACGCCATCGCCCCGTGGGTGGCGGCTTGTTCGGCAAGACGTTCGGCCATCCCCGGTGAGGAGGTGGTGAAATCGATCAAAATGTCCGGCTTGTTTGGGGCTTGCAGGGTTCCGTGCCTCCCAAGATGGACCTGTTGCACGTCCGAGGGCAAGGAGACGATGGAGCAGCAAACTGCGGTGCCGTTTGCGGCATCCGCCGGCGTGTCGGTCCAGGTTGCCCCGGCCTCAAGCAAGCTCTGGGCTTTGGATTTGGTGCGGGTGTGGATTTTGAGTGGGTACCCAGCTTGCAACAGTCGGTGGGCCATGGCATTGCCCATCACGCCAGTTCCAATCCAGCCAATTCGTGGAGATGTCATGGGGAAATCTTAGGTCTCTTGCTTGGGCTGTATGCTGATCGCGCGGACGGACCCGCACACCCTCGGGAAGGAGCCTTGCCACGGATGGCCAAGAAGAAAGCGAATTCACGTCGTTCGGATGCTGAACGCATGGCGAGCCAGCACCGCCAAGCCAACATCAGCGAGTATTTCGACCGGAACATTGCCCAACTCGGCTTCAACAGCAAGCAGAAGGCGCTGGTGACGGCGGTGAAAGAGGGCGTTGATAACGCACTCGACGCGTGTGAAGAGTTCGGGATTCTTCCCAACCTGTTGGTCCAAACCATCCCGATGGCCGATCAGGACGTTCTCAAGCTCATCATCCGGGACAATGGCCCCGGCATTCCTCGAAAATCAATCGACGGGGTGTTTGCCCAACTTCTTTATGGGTCCAAATTCCACCGGGTCCAACAGACCCGCGGGCAGCAGGGGATCGGCATCTCGGCTGCTGGCATGTACGGCCTGAAGACTACTGGTCAACCGGTTCGGGTGGTCAGCAAGCCCCAGCCCAAGAAGCCAGCGTTCGAAGTGATCTTGAAGATCGATGTGGAACGCAACTGTGCCGAAATCTTGGAAGAGCGAGAGTTCACCGACACGAAAGATTGGTTCCCGGATGGGACCGGAGTGCACATCGAAATCCCCATGAAAGCGGTCCATAAGAAGGGTCGCCAGTCGGTCGATGCGTATTTGGAGCAAACCGCCATTGCGAATCCTCACGCCGAGATCGAATGGCGTGCTCCCTCAGGAGAGGTCTTCCTTTTTGAACGGTCGAGTGACGAACTGCCGCCGGCGACCAAAGAGATTGATCCGCACCCCCACGGAGTGGAGTTGGGCGACTTGGAACGAATGTTGAAGAAGACCCCCGAGAAGAAGTTGGGTGGGTTTTTCAACAAGGAGTTCAGCCGGTTCAGTCCTTCCAAAGTGAAGACGGTGACCGCGGCCGCAAAATTGACGCCGCAAAGCTGGGTGGCCAGTGTCGAACATCCTGCCATTGTGAAAATGCACGAGGAAATGTTGGGCACCAAGTTCATGGCGCCATCGACCGATTGCTTGGCGCCCATTGATGCCAAGAATCTGCTTCGTGGTTTGTCCAAAGAAATCGGAGCTGAGTTTTTTGCCGCCGAGACCCGATCGCCAAGCGTCTGGGGGGGGTCGCCCTTCTTGGTGGAAGCCGCGATTGCGTACGGGGGCAAGTTGCCCGGAGACGAGCAAGCCGTGGTGTACCGCTTTGCCAACCGGGTGCCTTTGATTTATCAGCAATCCGGGTGCGCTTGCTTTCGTGCGGTGCAGGAGGTGGCGTGGAAGGGCTACGGCTTGAGCCAGCCTCGCGGTTCACTCCCGGTGGGGCCTTTGGTGATTTTGCTTCATGTGGCCTCGACCTCAGTTCCGTTCACCAACCCTGCCAAGGAAGCGGTGGCGGAACACGAAGAGATCGCAAAGGAAATGAAGTTGGCCCTGCAAAAGTGTGGGCAGCATCTGAAGCGGTATTTGTCGCGGCGCAATCGCATGCGACGCGAATCGGAGCGGCGTGACGTGTTTCATCGCTACATCGGTGAGATCGCCGCGAATTTGTCGGCCATCACCGGTGAAGTTCAGGAAGACTTGGTGTCTTCGCTGACCGCAACCGCGCAGCGGCACACCGAGGCGGCTGACATTGAACTGGATGATGAGGGGAACGTGATCGAGCCAGTGGCTCGCGGGAAGGTTGACCCAAACGTTCTGATTTTGGACACCGCTTCTGCACCGCAAGTGTCAGAGGATGACACGTTGTTTGGCACCGCAACGTCCCGAAGGAGTCGCTGAGCCGTGGCAAAGAAGAAGACTGTGCGAAAAACAACAAAGAAAAAGACCACCGCTCGCTCGGCCAGCGGCGCTGTGCCCAGCCCGGCTGTGGTGACCAAAAAAATGAAGAAGCTGCGCAAAAAGCCAGCCAAGAAGGCCACCCGTCGTGCTGGTGCTGGGGGTGATGCTGGCGTTGGCAAGGCGATTCTGAATGAATCGGGACGGCTTGCCAAACAGGCTTTGGCTGAAAGGGATCCGCAGTTCACGATTCCAGTTCGGGCCAATTCCAATACCGAGTGGGATGAAGCCTCACGCATCCTTCGCATGGGAGACCGCAAGCAGATTCGTGAACTCTTCAATCTGGGGCAGGCGAGAAAATTCATGCAGACCACGCTTCAGCAACGGGGCGTCTTGGACCTGCTGGAGCAAGACAAAACTCTGAGCCTTCGTGGGATGTACTACAAGGGCTTGCACACCATTGCGGGCGCTAAAGAAAAGACGTTTGGTGATCAGGATGAATCTGACACGGTCTTGCAAGACCTCGAAGTGCTGTTGGGCGCGTTGCGGGAAGAGTTGCATGTTTTTGCCAAAAAGCGCGGCACCATGGTCGGCAATATCACGGTCCGTGATGCCGGTGACGAAATCGACTGTCGCCGGATGGGTACCGGGGGGTATGCCATTCCATCAATTTGCGAGCCCGACGTCATTGAGTTTGTGAATTGTGAAGCAGACTTTGTCCTTCATGTTGAGAAGGACACGGTCTGGAGTCGATTCAACGAAGATCGCTTCTGGGAAAAACACAACTGCATCTTGACCGAAGGGTCCGGACAGCCTCCGCGGGGCGTGCGTCGGCTTCTCCAACGATTGAATGCCGAACTTGGCTTGCCGGTCATTTGCCTTTTGGATTGTGACCCTTGGGGGCACTACATCTACAGCGTTATTAAGCAAGGTTCCATGAGCCTGGCGTTTGAGAGTGAACGCCTGGCGGTTCCGGAAGCCAAGTTTTTGGGGATCCGTGCCGACGACTACGAACGCTGTGGATTGTCAGACGATGTCAAAATTGCCCTAGATGACAAAGACATCAAACGGGCCAAAGAGATCATGGCTTACCCTTGGTTCGCCGATCGCCGACCTTGGAAGAAAGAAATCGAGCGAATGCTCCGAAACGGCTTCAAAATGGAAGTGGAATCGCTCATCACCAAGGAAATCTCATACGTCACCGAGACCTACGTGCCCGAGCGGTTGGCCTCGGGTGATTTCTTGGATTGACCGGTCTCCCCACAATGCGTTTCGATTCTTAGCAGTTTTCGCCACCGGATCTGGGTGGGGTATCTGGCAGCACGATTTCGAAGCACGTTCCTTTACCAAGGGTACTTTGGACACTGATTTCACCGTGGTGGGCTTCCACTATCCGCCTTGTCACCGGGAGTCCCAGACCGGTTCCGCCCGCGCGGCTTGACCAGTACGGCCGGAAGATATTTTCCAGTCGATGGGGCTCGATGCCCGGTCCGTTGTCTTTTACCTGCACTTTGACGTGACCATTTTCCGTGTTCAGAGTCAGTTGCAGGTTTGCGCCTTCTTTTCCATCTAGGACTTGTACCGCGTTCAACATCAGATTCAGGAGGGCTTGTTTCAGCAAAGAGGCGTCTGCGTTCACCGTCACGGGTTCGGGGGGAAGTTGCAACTCACATCGAACTTTGGCTTGGTCGCACTGAGGATGAAAGAAATCATCGAGTTCTTGAAGGAGTTTGGCCATATCGATGGGGGTTGCGGAGAGGTTCATGCGGCCGGCGTACTGCAAGAAATCTCCCAAGATGTCACGGAGCCGATCGGTTTCTCGCCCCAAGGCATCCAGCCGCTTCAAAGCGCGATGCTTGAGGTCGGGCTCCATGCCAGCGTCCTCGATCATCTCTCGCAACAGCGCGGCATTCAGGCCAACCGTGGACAGTGGGTTTCGGATTTCGTGGGCCAGTCCGCCGGTCATGGCCCCCACTTCGGCCATTCGCTCGGAGCGACGTGCCCGCGCTTGTTCTTCTTGCAGGGCGGCCCGGTGAGCGGCATCTTTTTTGCGATGTTTGTGAGCCGCCAGCATTTGGGCACCCAGCACCCCGACGATGGCCCCCAGCACCAGCCAGAACGCCTCAGATTGCAGCATGTTTTTGACGGGCATTGGTTCTCCATTATGCCTTGTGGAGCGGTGCCGAAGACGCTTGATTCGGTACAATATTCGGGTGAGCGATCCTACTGATTCAGCCCCTCAATCTTCTGGTCAACCTGCCGATTATGACGCCGGCTCCATTCAGGTCTTGGAGGGCCTTGATGCCGTCCGAAAGCGGCCCGGCATGTACGTTGGTGGCACTGGTCTCAACGCCCTTCATCACCTCGTGTGGGAGTGTGTGGACAACGCCATCGACGAAGCCATGGCCGGTCATGCTACGCATGTCGAGGTGCGAATTGAAGCCGATGGTTCTGCGTCTGTTGCTGACGATGGCCGCGGCATGCCAACCGACCCCATGGAGTCGGACAACCCCACCATCAACGGTCGACCTGCAGTGGAAGTCATCATGACCCAGTTGCACGCAGGCGGGAAGTTCGATGACAACGCATACAAGGTCTCCGGTGGTCTTCACGGTGTTGGTGTGAAGTGTGTGAACGCGTTGTCCGAGTGGACAGCGGTGGAGGTCTTCCGTGAAGGTGTTCACCACCGCATTGATTTTTCTCGCGGCGAAATCGCCGAGCCACTGCGTGAAGTAGGAAAGGCGGGAGATCGTCGTGGCACCCGGATTTCCTTCAAGCCGGACCCGGACATTTTTGCCGACCCGATTCTTCGATTCGAAACGCTTGAGCATCGCCTACGCGAGCTGTCCTACCTCAATCCTGGGGTGCGTATTCATCTTCGCGACGAGCGTGTGGATGCCAGCGGGGCGGTTCGGGAGGAAGTCTTCCACAGCGAAGACGGTCTGTCCGCCTATGTGGCTCACCTGAACCGCCAAAAGACTATTTGGTCGCCAGTGGTGTCGATGCGGGCTGAAGATGACAAAATCGGCTTGGCCGCGGAAGTCGCGCTCCAGTACACCGACGCCACCAGCGAACTGGTGCTTGCTTTTGGCAACAACATTGTGAACCCAGACGGCGGCACCCATTTGACCGGCTTCCGGAACCAGCTCACGCGTTCCATCAATGCTTACGCCAAAAAGCAAGGTCTTTTAAAGGACCTCACGCCTTCGGGCGAAGACTTGCGCGAAGGCATCACGGCCATTGTCTCCATGCGATTGCCCGAGCCCTCCTTCAACAACCAGACCAAAGAGAAATTGCTCAACCCTGAGGCGGAGACCTTCGTCTCAAAAATGGTGAGTGAGCAGCTTGGATTGTGGTTGGAGGAACATCCCACCGAAGCCAAGCGGATCTGTCAAAAAGCGGTGTTGGCGGCCCAGGCCCGCGAGGCAGCACGTAAGGCGCGGGAACTGATCAAACGTAAGGGGGCGTTGGAATCCGGTGGTATGCCGCAGAAACTTGCTGACTGCGCTGCCGATGACGTCGAAAACAGTGAATTGTTCTTGGTCGAAGGTGATTCGGCCGGTGGCTCCGCCAAGAGCGGTCGGGACCATGCCACCCAGGCCATTTTGCCTTTGCGGGGCAAGATTTTGAATGTCGAAAAGGCCCGCTTGGACAAGGTGCTTGGCTTTGAAGAAATTCGCACGCTGGTCCAGGCTTTGCAAACTGGTATCGGTGAAGATTTTGATATCAGCAAGTTGAGGTACGGCAAAGTCGTCATCATGACTGACGCCGATGTAGATGGTTCGCACATCCGCACCTTGCTGTTGACTTTCTTCTATCGCCAAATGCCTGAGTTGATTCGGCAGCAGCGGATGTACTTGGCCCAGCCGCCTTTGTATGCCTTGGTGCGGGGCAAGAAGTCGGTCTACGTGTTGGATGATGAAGAAATGCGCACCCAACTTTTGGGCAGCGCGCTGACACGCTTCCGTTTGGTTCTGCGTGATGAAGCCGGTCAAGAGATTCAGCGTCTCGACGAGCGTGAGACTTCACGACTCGCCGACACGATGCGGCGCATCCACGAATTGGTTGACATCGCCGAACGGCGAGGGGCCACCTTCTTGGATCTTCTTGGCGCGAGAGCCAAGGCGCCATCTGGAGCACAATTGCCAACCCACCGGGTGGCCCATCTGTCGTTGCCAGGTGGTGAGCAACTCTGCTGGAGCAGTGAAGAGGCGGACTCGGTTGTGGCCAAGTTGGGAGCCTCGGTCGAGGCGGTGGTTCGTGAGTTGCACGAAAATCGAGAGTTGGAATCTCAGTTTGCCATTTTGGAAGAGCTTGGGGTGGACATTATGGACTGGGGGCTGGTCCAAGAGGAGACCGTCTCGGGTGAACGTTTGCCCACCCGGTACGCCTGGCTGGATGTTGAAGCCGAGTCCTCGGAACCTATTGAAGTGGCCGGATCAGGGATGCTCCTCTCTGAGCTTTTGAAACTCGGACGCAAGGGCGTAGAGGTCAAGCGTTTCAAAGGTCTTGGGGAAATGAACCCCGAGGAACTGTGGGACACCACCATGGACCCTGACCGCCGAACCCTACTCAAAGTGACCATGGAGGCCGCCAGCGAGGCAGATCGTCTCTTTACGGTGCTGATGGGCGAAGAG
>CALDQF010000208.1 GCA_937911845.1 uncultured Phycisphaera sp.
CGCAGCCGTGCGCCTCCGCGAGTCCTATCTTGGGATGGTCTTTTTGGACACTTTCGGCATGCTGCAAGTGGATGGTCAGTGGCTGATCTACAACAAGCTGTTTCACGTTGAGGGCTGATGGATTTTGCTTCATCCAGCTAGGGCAATGATTGTGGGCGGACACCATTAAGATTCTGACCACTGAAGATTATTGGCTGACCGGATTGTGTATTTTTCTCGCTCTTGGTGGCTTTTACTTTTTCAAGTCCAACAAAAAGTCAAAGTAGATCGCACTCTGGACTCTGGCTGAGAACTCTTGTGCATGGCCAGTGTGATGTCGCTCGATTTTCAGATGCGCCCGATGGTGGAACCATTGAGATGGCCAAGTGCCATCAACTCGTGCACGAACCCCAACTGCTGATCAATTCCACCAAGTCAGCGAACCCAATGATTCCGTCGTTGTCAAAATCCCCAGAGCATTCTGCTTGGCAAGGGCCCCAGAAGGTCAACAGCTCGATCAAGTCATCAAAACCGACTTCGCCACTTTTGTTCAAATCCGCTCGGCATACTCTGCGGAAGTCGACACAAAACATCAGGTGGTCCGAGCTGGATGAATCTTCTTCCTGAAGGTCGTTGCCTTCAAGTTCATCCAAAGACATTTCTCTCGTATCCACAAGGAAGTCATGGCTTCGTTGCAGGTTTGAGTCGCTGAAGATCATGTAGTCCAAGTGCCCGGGCCAGAACCAACTGTTGTCGGAACGCCAGGTGTATCCCATTCGTTGTTCGGTCAGTCGAGAGACTGTGTTGTGCAGGTGGGATCCATCGAGGTCAGGCGTGAAATCTGGCCCAAACGATCCATTGTCAGCGATGTCGCCGGTAATCAGTGTTTCCAGCTGCCGAGCCAAACCAACCAAGTTCAAATCACCCGCGATCAAAACCGGCACCTCTTCCCCAAGCGTGAGCGCCCCGCCGGGTTGGTAAGCCTCGCGCACAAAAGCCATCACCGCATCTGCTTCTTCTTGCCGCCCTTCGTCGTTGGAGCAACACGGGAAATGCGCGTTGATGCACAGCATGGGTGTCCCGATGGAATCGGTGGTGTCGATCAGAACCGCCAGGTTGCCATCGATGGACCAACTGCCCGTGATGGGATAACGGCTGATGGTCTTGCAGTCGTTGTGCCCGGCCGAGAACCATGTTCCCCCCAGACAGGATTCGATCAATGATTCTGTCTCTTGGGTGGTGTGGCTGTAGATCTCTTGGAGGTGCAGGATGTCCGGCCGCACGGAAACCCACTGGCGAAAAAATTGGTCCTGCCATTGGTTGGAGAACGGCCGGTCGTTCAGGACATTGTGCGTGATCATCCGGAGTTCGTCGATTTGCTTGCGAGGCACGGATCTTTTTTCAACGGGGGGCGCTGCGCCTACATCAAAGGTGTAGGTGACCGTATTTCCAGCATTTGGAATTCGATCGCCATTTGCGCCATCTTGCACGAACAGTCGCACGTTAGAACTTGGAAACAGAGGGTTCTGTCCGTCTGGCGTGGCCGATCGGCTGATGCTCACTTCGAACACATGGCTGGTCACCGTCGGTTGACCACGAAAGGTGATGTCTGTGTGGTACAGAAAGGTTTCGTTGCCGGCGTCAAAGAAGGTGCCAGAGCGTTCCCCGGGCCGCCATTCCAATTCGGCGCCAATGCCGCCGATGGACTTCCCTGTCGAAGCATTCAAATCCGTATCGAGGTACAGACGAAGGTTGTTGTTTTCACTGAGATCAAACGAAGAAGATGATTCGATCTTGAGAAAAAGGTTCTGATCGTCATCGGCAACCGCCAGAGCCACAAAGTCGGGTCCGCTGGTGCTGTCTCCGATGGGATCGGTGGTGGCTGATCCCACTGCTTCCCAGTCATCCAGAAGACCATTGATACAGATCGGCTGCTGGTCACCCCACGCGATGGGTTGGATGAAAAGGGCGGTGAGGAATAAGATTCGATGCACGGCAAGTGACCCTTTTGGATGCAGAAGCTTGATGCTACTGCCCATGGGACCTTACGCCAAAGTGCCATATATCCTTGCGGTGATTTTGAATGAAAATCAACGCGACACGGGCTGACCGCAGTAACAGCTGGCAGGAGGCATCACGTCTGCGCTGCGCCACGCCCGACGGAAGGCTTCGTCCGCCAGTTTGGCCTCTTCTTTTCGACCTTGTCCCCGCAGGGCGTCGCGAAGCCCCAAGAGGGCCCAACCGTTGGCCGGCAGCACTTCGAGATCACGAAGATAGACCGATTCAGCTTCCGTGAATTGACCATCGGCGATCAGCAAGGCGCCGTAAGCATGACGTGCGGGCATCATCCAGGGTGCGGGTTCGGCGTACACGATTTTCTCTTCTAGGGCCACGGCTTCTTTGAGCGCGCTCAATCCAGCCTTGGTGTTTCCGGATTTGAACTCCACTTCACCTTCCAAAACCAGTTTGGCGAGCGGCATGATTTCGTGGGCCTGTTGGTTTCCCAGCCAACGGGGATCACCGTCTTTAAGTGTTTTTTGGGCTTTGGCAAAAGCTTCAACTTCTTCACGTGCCCGGTCGATTTGATTGGTATTGGCGAAGGCCACGCCGCGTGCATAGTGGTGCATGCACCGGCTGACGGTAGCCCACTCGGCAGGTTTGGGCTCCGCAAGAATATCTTGCCAAAGTCCAAAGCGCACCAGCACATGCCATTTACTGGAGAGCACGCCGTCGCTATTTTCAGCCAGCGCTTCGAGGAGC
>CALDQF010000209.1 GCA_937911845.1 uncultured Phycisphaera sp.
CCCTTTCATGACGTTGTCCACAAGTCGTCCGCGGCAAGCAGTAGACCTCTCGACAACCTCCAAAAACCTATTCAAACTACGGAAGTCTCAACTCTTTAAGCAGTTGAGAGACTTGTGCTTCACCACCGGGAGGGTGTGAAGACTCACTGAAACCATCGGTTTGAAAGGGTGGATGATGGATCGGATTTCCTTGTGTGCAACTGCAGTGGCAACTGCGCTTTTCGCCTCGAACTCATTTGCCCAAGACTCCCTCGAGACGGTCAGTACATCGGAACGTGGCAGTCTTCTCATCTTCCCCGACATTCGTGCCGCGTGGGATGGTGGCGAGGTGGTCTCCGACACATTGATCACGTTGACCAATGATGCCCCGTCCGAGGTCCGCGTTCAGTTCTACATCGTCTTGGGGACCAACTGCGTCTCCTACGACAACGCCTTCACGCTGACCGCCGACCAGCCAGTGCAGTGGCAAGCTTCGAGCGGACGGTCGCTGAACCCCGTCGAACTCAATCCCATTTTGGCTCCGCTTTGGTCGATTGACCCGTCCGTACTCAATCCCCTTGGTGGAGGTGACATCGAAGCCACCCTGTATGTCTGGGCCACCGGCATCACCAACCAGCCCATCAAATGGAACCATCTCTTGGGCACCGCCACCCAAGTGGACTACTTGAACCAAACCGCTTCCGAATACGCCGCGAGTACATTCCAAGTACGAACTGCAGGGGCATCCGGAACCGACGTTCCTGGGGCGGCAGATATTGAAACTGGATATGGCACTTTGGCACTTGATGGCGAGTCCTACGCCGCCACACCCGATGCGTTGTTGCTGAATTTCCAAGCCCCAGGCGACAACCTGGACTCGATCTATTCCGGTGGCCCCTATGCCGTCGAAGCTTCGGGAATGGAGCTCGTCTTGCAGATTCCAGATTTCGACCTTTTTTATGACGCAGGCTACGACCGTACTGTGAGCCTTCAAATTGACATTTGGAACGAGAACGAAATCAAATTCGAGGGCACGACC
>CALDQF010000210.1 GCA_937911845.1 uncultured Phycisphaera sp.
GTTCTCGGAGATCGAGCAGCGCTGGCAGGCGCGCTGGGAGGAGCGGGGCACCTTCAGGACGCCCGAGGAGGTGGACCCCTCCAAGCCGAAGCACTTCAGGATCGCATGCTTCGGCCCGACTGGTGATGGTATTTGCACCGGTCACCACGCCATCAATGCCCGTGGCTGAAGCAAAGATAGCACTCGCGATACGCTCGTTGTGCGTGCAGTTGAGGACAAGGTTTTCTTTACGCAAGAGCTCGCCAGAATTGGCGTCAATGATGTAACGAGCCTTCTGGTAGTTGTCGAGGTCACGAACGGTTCCCACTTCAGCATCAAAAACATAGGCAAATGATGCCGGGACGCTTTCGAAGTCATAACCGGCATAAACCACCAGTTCTGGCTCCGATACGTACACAAAATCGCTGCCCAAGAAATCTCCCGCTCGGGCATCCACCATGCTTCGATCAATGCCCTCCGGCTTTGAGGCTCCAACCAGAGCTTCAACGTTACGAAGATCAGTACCAATCGAAACCGCCGGGTACTCAGAATCGTTCCGTACCAAGACCTGCAATCGGCTGTTGTATACCGGAATGCCTTGTACATTTTGCTTGAAGTACACCGCGGTAAATTTGTAAGCCCCAGTTGCTTGATCCCACATGAGTGTTTGCTCGGTGCGGTCGTCGCCAGGGAACGGTCCCGCCAACATCAAGTTCTTAGGAGTGAGGCCCCAAATACCAGACCACTTTCGAACCACGTTCATCGCGGTCTCACGTGGCGAGGACCCCGTCTCCATGGGGCGACCAAAAATCCGATTCAGTCGGCCGTCGGGAGCGTTCCAAGTGCCAACACCGGGGAATTCAGTTTGCAGCCGTTGCAGTTCAAAAGAATCAACAATCGGACCGGTGTTTTGGATCTCGGTGGTCAGGAGGGTTCCTGAGACAAGACCGACGGTCATGGTGGTCAAAAAGGGCATGGTCACTCCGTTCAAGGATTCAGGCCTCCCGGCCCGTGCTGGTCAATAATGGCCCCATTCGGGGACACGTCAACATATCTATACGTACATGTGGAGTACAGGATGCACAGTCAAAGAAATGTTCATATAAATGAACGAGTCAAGGGCTATCAGACCCTAAAATGTCCGAGAATCTGCCAATCGTGACGTATTTCACTACTCTCAGGGCTCCCTAAGCAGAGGAGAACCAGTGATGTCCCACCGCATCGAACACGGGATGGTGGCTCCCGCCCCCGAACATCTGCTGCATTGGATCCAAGCAAACCGGGCCGATATGCGCCCCCCGGTCTCCAACAAGTATCTCTACGACGGTCAAAATTTCTTTGCCATGTGCATCGCCGGTCCCAACGCGAGGAACGACTTTCACATCACCGACAGTGAAGAATTCTTCTTGCAACTGCAAGGCGACATCGTGGTCACACTCTTGGAAGAAACCGGACCACGACATGTTCGGATCCGCGAAGGTGAAACCTTCATGATTCCCGGCGGCGTGCCCCACGCCCCGCAACGCCCTCCCAACACTTTGGGCCTTGTGATCGAGAGGCGTCGCCCCCCCGGCGAACAAGAGGCTCTTCGCTTTGTGTGCGAGTCATGTGGCGCTGTGGTTGAAGATTTGACCTTCGACTGCGCGGACATCGTCGAACACTTCCGAGAAGCCATGTTGGCCTTCTGGGATGATAAAGAGCGATCAACCTGCCAATGCGGAACCCGGGTCATGCCGGCCCAGCCCATTGCACGAATTGAGTTTGAACCCGAAGTAAAGATTGTTCGGGAGGGCGAGCAGTGAATCGGCTGATCGACGTTCACGCCCACTTGCTTCCTCCGGAACTCCCGGACATGAAAGCACTGACCGGTCGCTCCGGTTGGATTTCTCTTGACACCAACGCTGGTGGTCGAGTGACCATGCGACAAGACGAACATGTGTTCCGAACCGTCGAGCCCGAATGCTGTTGCGCTGATCAGCGCAGGGAATTCAATGATGCCCACGGCGTCGATGTTCAAGTGGTCTCTACCGTACCGGTTCTGTTTTCCGACTTTGCACCGGCCTCGGAAGCGTTGCACCTTCACCAGTTCTTGAATGATCACTTTGCGGAAGTGCAACATCGTCACCCCGATCACTTTGTGGCCCTCGGCACCGTGCCCCTGCAAGAACCACAAGTGGCCGTCCAAGAGTTGCGCCGCATTGCCGAGATCGGCCTGGTTGGCGTACAAATCGGCACCCAGGCGGGCGGGCGAGAATTGGATGACCTGCAATTTGATCCCTTCTGGGAAGCGTGCGTTCAGCTTGACCTGCCCATTTTGATCCACCCTTGGAACATGCTCGGTTCGGACCGAATGGGTCGCCACTGGTTGCAGTGGCTGGTGGGCATGCCCAGTGAAACCGCCCTCGCCGTGGCTTCCATGATGTTGGGCGGTGTCTTCGAAAAGCACCCCGATCTCCGGGTGTGCTTTGCCCACGGAGGTGGGGCGTTCCCCTTTATCTTGGGGCGAATTGATCACGGCTTCCGCATGCGACCAGACTTGGTGGCCACCAAAAGTCAATCCTTGCCGAGTTCCCTTATGGGTCACTTTTGGGTCGACTCCGGTGTCCATGACGATGACGCCCTTCGGTTCTTGGTCGACCGCATAGGACCCGATCGGGTGTGCGCGGGATCTGATGCACCGTTTCCGCTAGGAGAAGCCGTACCGGGCGAATCGGTGATCCAATCCCAACAACTCACCCAAGATGAGCGACAACGCATATTGTGGGACAACGCCCTCGCGTTCCTCGGCAATCGCGCCCGAGGCCGACTGGAACACCATTTCTCCCACGCCTAAAAAGCACTTCCCTCGCCCATGACCACCCCTCGTCTCGAAATGTTGCATGCCGAAGCGCTTCGTCTCGATGAAAGCGACCCCGCCCCGAAGCGAGACGCCTTTGAATTGCCCCGCAACGACAATGGCACGCTGGCGTACCTCACCGGCAACAGTCTGGGACCTTTGCCCAAACAAACCAGAAACGAACTGGCCACCGAACTTGACGACTGGAGTCGCTTGGCCGTCGATGCCCACTTTGAAGGCCGCCATCCGTGGTACGACGCCCACGTCGCCCTCGCCGAACCGGGGGGTCGACTGGTTGGTGCCCACGCCCAAGAAGTGGTGTGGATGAACGGACTCACCGTCAATCTTCACCTGTTGCTCGCCAGCTTTTGGCGCCCACAGGGGAACCGAACCAAAATCCTGATGGACGCCCCGGCTTTTCCCAGCGACACCTATGCGATCAAATCACACATGCGTCAGCGAGGATTTGATCCAGATGAGCATTTGATTGTCGTCAACTCTGGAACAGAGGAATCCACGACACCTGAAGCATTCGAGGCTGCGATCGAAGAAGCGGGAGACACGTTGGCTCTGGGCATGATCGCTGGGGTGAATTTCCTCACCGGACAAGTGCACCCCATTGCCCGAATCACCAAAGCCTTGCATGACGTGGGCGCGTTGGCTGGCTGGGACTTGGCCCACGCGGCCGGGAACATTCACCTGCAACTTCACGAAGATCAAGTGGACTTTGCCGCCTGGTGTTCATACAAGTATCTCAACGGTGGTCCCGGTGGTTTGTCAGGCGTTTTCATTCATGAACGGCACGCCCAAGACACCAATCGCCCACGATTTGGCGGCTGGTGGGGGAACGATCCCTCAACCCGATTCAAGATGCACCAAATCCCCGATTTCCATCCCGTGCCCACAGCCGATGCGTGGCAGTTGTCCAACCCTCCCATCTTGGCGTTGGCCCCACTGCGTTCGGCGCTGGCGTTGTTCGATGAGGTTGGCATGTCCAAACTCCGAGCCCGGAGCCAGCGGTTGACGGGATGGCTTCGCAAACAGCTTCCACCTTGGGTCAAGGTCATGACCCCAGAAGGAGTACAAGGCGCTCAACTCTCACTGCGGGTGGACCAAGCCGACGTGGTGCAACAGTCCTTGCAGCATGAAGGTGTGGTGTGTGATGTTCGAAAGCCAAACATCATTCGCGCGGCTCCAACGCCTTTGTACAACTCTTACGAAGACGCCTTCCGACTGGTGCGGGCCCTGACGATGGCTCATGAACCTGGAAGCATCGCATGACGCATCCTCAAGTGATTGTGGTTGGGGCCGGATTGGCGGGAAGTCTGCTGGCCACGCTTCTGGGCCAAAGGAACATCAGGACTTTGGTCTTGGAAGCACGACGGGATCCGAGGCAGCACGGATCCCAAGGTGGTCGATCCATCAACCTGGCCCTCTCAACCCGAGGACGGACGGCACTGGCTCGCGCCGGTCTCGAAAACACAGTGGTCTCTGACGGCATGCCGATGGCAGCTCGACTGATGCACGACCGTCAAGGGAATTTGACCCGCCAGCCGTATGCCAAAGATGAACAGCAAGCCATTCTTTCAGTGGGCAGAGCACGGCTGAACGCCACGCTTCTGGACACCGCCGAACAAACTTCGAGTGTGGAGTTTCGCTTCGAGCAAAAGGTGACCGGGCTACGCGACGACGGTAGAGCCGTGCACGTCGACAACGAGTGCCTAGAAGCCGATCTGATCGTCGGTGCCGATGGTGCGGGAAGTATGATTCGCCAATCTCTGGAAGCTCTGAAGTGTTGTCAGAGCGTGACGGAATCCCTTGGTCACTCCTACAAAGAACTGGAACTTCCGCCCCAGCAGGGGCAACATGCGCTCGATCCCACCGCGCTGCACATTTGGCCCCGCGGCGGTGAAATGGCAATTGCCTTGCCCAACCCGGACGGCACTTTTACGGGAACGCTGTTCTTTGCCAACGAGACTTTTGATCGTTTGCGAAACGAGGTTGAAGCCAGAGCTCATCTGGAATCGCATTACCGCTCCATGCTTCAACACGTGCCTGATTTTGAAAAGCAATGGTCCGACAACTCGGTTGGTTTCTTGGGCACCCTTCGGGTGGATCAATGGCACCATGGGAACACCGTGCTGATTGGAGATGCCGCGCACGCCATCGTCCCCTTTTATGGACAAGGCATGAACGCCGCCTTTGAAGATGTGCGGCGGTTGGACCAACTCCATGCCGCTGGAGTGAACAATTTGCCCAGGGTCTTGTTTCAAGAGCGCAAGCCCAATGCCGACGCCATCGCAGAAATG
>CALDQF010000211.1 GCA_937911845.1 uncultured Phycisphaera sp.
TGGACACAGGCTTCCAAGTGCTCCTAACCGCATACCAAGAAGCCGCGGAGGTTTGGCCAGAGCATGAGATGGATCTGTTTCCATTTGCCGCGGGTGCCGTCATCCACGGCCAAGAGGTCAAACAGCTCTTCAACCCCCTGCGCCATCCCAGCAAAATATGGCAAACCGTGGGGTCGAAGCTTTTCACCATGCGGGACATCAAATGTCTCCTGAGCCTTCGCCTCGGCCTGCAGGGCATCCGTGGTCTTCCCGAAGATGCCAGTGCCGAACAAGCTCCGGAATTCCTCGCCCGGCTTGGCTTTTCCGAACGGTTCACCAATGCCTTCTTTCGTCCATTCCTAGGTGGTGTGTTCTTGGACGAGTCCCTCTCGGTACCAGCTGATGCGGTGCGTTTTGTTCTGGCCATGTTCGCTCGAGGCGAGGCGGCTCTCCCCGCTCAGGGCATGTCGGCGTTGCCCGCAAACCTGAGCCAAAGCCTCACGATCAGGTGCAACTGCACCGTCGCGGACGTTGAACCCAGCAAGGTGATCGTGGACGGTGGCGAAGTTATCGATGCCCAAGCCATCATCGATACCCGGCCTCCAACTTCGACCGCCTGGCAATCGACCCAAATGATGGCTTTCGCCAGCCCCGTCCCTCAGGACACCACGCCGGTCCTGCACTTGGCCAACCTGCACGAGCAACCAGATGCACCGATCCTTCATGCCTGCGCCCCCAGCCTGGTGGCCCCGGACTACGCACCCCAGGGAAAAGCAGTGTTGTATGCCACCCTTCGGACCGGTCGTCTCTCTGCCCCCGTCGAAGAGGTACGCCAAACGCTGTCCAATTGGTTTGATCTTCTGGCAGATCACATCGAACACCTCACCACGGTCGAGGTACGACAAGCGCTCCCGGATTCTCCTTGCCGGGCAAGCCAAGACCCAAGGGATCAAGGTCTCTACCGCAGCGGCGACTGGACCACCCACGCCTCCATCGAAGGTGCACTTCGATCAGGAAGGATTGCGGCCGAGGCGGTGATCCAAGATCTGGAAGCAAAGTCTGATCCCGAGACTGCGTAACATCGGAGAAGAATGAACGACCCCATTCTCATCATTGGAGCTGGACTCTCTGGTTTGGCCGCCGCGCAAACGCTGCACACGCTTGGTGAACCTGTTTTCGTGGTGGAAAAAGCTCGAGGACCAGGCGGGCGAATGAGCACCCGACACGAACAATTGGACAAGAGCGCAGTGTCTTTTGATCATGGCGCTCAGTTTCTTCGGGCCCACGACGCAGGCTTTCGGCAGGTTATGGATGCTTGGGAACGCGATCGATGGATTGCGCCTTGGCGTGGCCACTTTGTTCGTATCGAAGGGGAGACTTTGACACCCGAAGAAGGCCGGCTTCGGTATGCCCCAGGACCAGGCATGAACCGAATCTGTCAGGAGTACGCGGATCGACTCAAAGACCGGTTGCAGTACCAGACTCGTATCGCCGAACTCCGCGAGGAGGGTGAACGCATCATCGCCTCCACGGAAGATGGCACAACGGTTGGCGCTTTCCGCGCTGCTATTTGCACCGCACCAGGACCACAAACCGCCCAACTTCTTGAAGGTTTTCGTCCCTCGTTGGCCGCGGCCGCCGCATCCACTACGTACGCGCCGTGTTTGGCAGTAATGGTTGCTTTTGCAGAGCGTCCAAACGTGGAGTGGTGTGCGGCCAGTATCAAAAGCGGACCCTTGAGCTTCGTGGCCGAAGACAACGCAAGACCCGGTCATCAACAGCCACTGGGGCCCTCGCGCTGGATTCTGCACGCCTCATCAACTTGGAGCACCGAACATATTGATGAAGATCCCGAAGTCTTTGCGACACTGATGCTTGAAGCATTTGGACAACTCCCTGGAGTCAAGGACCTCGATCAGCCCGTACATCTGCGAGGGCATCGATGGCGATTTGCGTTGGTTGAAAGGACCGCCACGGGCTCGACTGCCAAAGTCGAAGGCAGCCCTCCCGTCGCCATCGCCGGGGATTGGTGCGAGGGGCCCCGAGTAGAAGCGGCTTGGTGCTCCGGAGTTCGTGCGGCCAGTGCCATCCGAAAGGCTTTGACCTAATCCCAAGCCGAAGAAATTTTTCATTGTTCGCTCATTGGTCCTGAAAGTTTGGGCATGCTTACTCCTCAATAAAAAGAGAGTGAGGAATCAGCGTGCTGAAAGATCGAGAGAGGTATGACGAACAAGAAAAAGAAGTCGATCGCAAACTTTGTGTTTTGGGAATCGTGGTGGGAATGATCGGTTCTTCCATCGGACAAGCACAAGCAGATGTCATCAAAATTGAAAGCTTCGAGATGAACTCGGACGCCGAGACCTATACCGACCCGGTGGATCCAGTCATTGACCATCCTTTGGTCAATCAGCCGGACCAAGCGCTGGTGATGCATGAAGGATGGTCAGCGTGGTACCGGAACACACGAAACGGGGTGGGTTTGACCGACGGAGATGTCTTCGGTGTCGGCCAAAGTGGGCCTGGCACATGGGCGGATGGGCAGCAAGGCTATCGACTCAACGACACCGACGGTGCGATTGATCTTCATTTTGATCCCGTCGATGGGGCCAACACTGTTCATCTCTGTGTGTTCATCACAGATTCTGTGTGGGAAGAAGACGACGTGATCCAGATTTCATGGGGCACCCACACCATCTTGGATACATCGGAACTGGACATCGATGACCTCAACCTTGAAGGGAGGTGGTTGGAACTCACCATGACTTCGAGGCGATTTGAAGCCCTACGAATTACCGTCGATACCAATGCCAACGATGAAGGGGTCTTCATCGATCACATTCGTTGGAGCCAGACCGTGCCGAGTCCCGGCGGTCTCGCACTTCTGGGCCTCAGCTTGGCCCGACCACGCAGACGGAGATGAACCAGTGGGAGGTGACGGTCGAGTGGGGATGCTCGGACCCGCCGCGGGATCAATCAATGCTCTCGCGGCGTCATCTCGCCAGCCTCAATCGCAAATGGCAGGCGGTTTTCCTGAGGGGGTCGGGGACACGTTGCAAAGGGCGTGAACGCACAAGGTGGATTGACACTTCGGTTGAAATCAATCGTGACTCGACCATCACCATCTGGAGCAGCAATCGAGAGAAAACGACCTCCCCCATAACTCTCACGACCTGATGTTGCATCGGCAAACACCACAAACAGCGAACCATCGCCGTTGGGGGTACCAATCAATTCGTAAGTCACAGCTTCAGTGGTATCAGTTTCGGATGATGACTGCGGCCAAGCAAAGCGGATGGTGCCACCCAGCGAAACTTCTTCCATCTCTCCCAGTGCATTTGCGGCTTGAAAAGTACTTCCCGGCTCCGCGGGTACGAACGAGCCTCTCACCACCGCACCCTTCTGCCAAGGCCAACAGGGAATCCCCGAGAATGATGTTCTACTTTTGGCCTGAGGGTGACGAGAACGAAGCGCCACTCGGCCTCCACGCTCAATCAAGATCAAGAGCCCACCCCCGACGCGCAACTTGGTCGATGGACCATCAACATCAGTTTGCAATAGACCTTCGTCAGAGGCTTTGCCATCAAAGGTGCAGTCGACATTGTCAGCAGCTTGGAATCGCCAGCCATCCTGACCAAGAACAAACAGACCCAACCTCTGGGCAGAGAATCCCTCAGGAGACAGATCAGCATCCGCCCCCCCTAACGAGAGTGTTTGCCCTGACGTTGTCGGTAAAAAATCAAGGCCCACCAACGAGAGCCATCCCTCGGGTTCTGACAAACGATCGACTCGACCGGAGTGCCATTTTTTCCAGGCATCTTCTGAATAAGTGGGGGGGCTAATCATGACCGGGTGATCCTTCGAAAGAGGTGGACTTGGGAGGACAACGCCATGGTTGTCGTCTGATACAGATTGAATTGGGGTGGAAGAGCCGCACCTGGCTTGGCAGCCAAGGCCACCGGCAAAGAGCAGTACGCCAACAGCACTCATCCTGATGGCCCAAGTTTTGCGGTTGCCTCGAGACAATTTGCCACGCATCCCCACACGATAGAGGAACCATGTACGGTCAGGGGATGTCATTGCACATCGGAATTTGCACTCTTAACGCCATGCGAACCCTTCCCGTCGTCATGGATTCCATCGCCCGCGCCAATTTGCACGATCAGTTGTGGGTGGTTGATTCTGGATCAACCGATGGCACCATCGATTTTGCCAAAAAGTGTGGAGCCACCGTGATGCATCGCGACTGGGACGGCATGGTGGGTCAACGTCGATTTGTTCTCGACCACTGTCGCACCCAAGGGGCGGACTGGGCCCTGATGCTCGATGCGGATGAATGGCCGGATGCATCGCTGTGGAGCGCTGTGGCCAAACTGATGGAAGAGGACCCACCAAAGACTGTTGGCGTTGTTCTGCATCGACAACTGATCTTGTACGAGAAGGCACTGGATTATGTCTGTCAGCCCGAGCGTCGTCTCAGGCTGGTTCGACCGGAACACGCTTCGGTCGTGGGGTCGTGCGGGGATCAAGCCGAGGGGATCCACGACCGCATCCAAGTGGAAGGAGAAACCATCCGGTTGCCAGGCAAGCTCATGCATGATGCCTTCGTTGACTTGGCGGACGCCTTGTCAAAAAATCTGGGGTACGCGCGGGTGGAGGCTGGATCCAACCGCACCAACGGCGGCCTCGGGCGACTGCTCATCTCTCCCTTGGCGGCTTTTTGCAAGCAGTTTGTCCTGAAACAAGGATTTCGAGATGGTCGAAGAGGATTCTTAATGAGCCAAACCATCGCCATGGTGACGTGGCAAAAGCACCTCCTTGCCGCGGAGAGGAGATTGCTCGACCAAGAGGCAAAGACGTCTCTCCCGGAACCCCAGTAAAGCGACCAATTGGCCCCGACCAACCCGCCGTTGGCTTCGTACGCTGTGCATGTGCAAGCTGATTCCCATTCCCCGTCCAACCGCCCCGTTGCCCTGATCACCGGCGCTTCTTCCGGCATCGGTGAAGCCTTGTCTCGAGTGTTCGCGCAACGGAACTACGACCTCGTTCTGGGCGCACGACGGATCGATCGACTCACACAACTTGCCCAAGAGATCGAACAGTCCAGTAATGTTCGCTGCCTGGTGCGATCATGTGATGTAATGCAAACCGATGATGTGGAAGCCTTGGCGCAATCAGCTCGGGAGACCTTCGGCCGGATCGACGTTGTGGTTGCCAACGCAGGCTATTCCGCCCAAGGCCGAGTGGATCAATTCTCGGAAGCAGAAATTCGCCGACAACTCGAAGTGAATGTCATGGGCGTCGTACGAACCATCCGGGCCACAAAAGATGATCTGATCTCTGCCAAGGGTCGCCTGGCCATTATGGGATCGGTCAATTCTTTCGTCTCGGTGGCCTCCACCGGGGTGTATGCCATGAGCAAACATGCCGTAAAAGCGTTGGCGGATGCCCTTTGGTACGAACTGCACCCCAAAGGGGTATCAGTCACCCACTTGGCGCCTGGATTCGTGGCTTCAGAAATCAGAGGCATTGGCCGAGACGGCGCACCGGCCAGCGGTCATCGACGCAACCCACCCTCTTGGATGGTGCTATCCACGGATCAAGCGGCACGCATCATGGTGAAGGCCATCGAAGGCCGCCGGCGAGAACGAATCTTGACCACTTTCGGGCATTTCATCGTTGGGGCCGAACGGCATGCGCGATGGCTTCTCGCTCGAATCATTCGAACTTTCAAGCTCACGAAGCCCGGAGCTTCGTACTGAAGAACTTGGCGGGATTCTCTGTGGTTTCCCGCCATGATTGTTGAAGACGACTCTTCTTCGGAATCACCACCATGGACAGCAGCGCCCGACACCAACGACTCACCGACATCTATCTGGAAGCATGCGATCTGCAAGGCGAAGACCGGGTCGCCTATCTGGATCAGGCCTGTGGTGATGATCCCAACCTCCGAGGGGAAGTGGAAGCCATGCTGGCCACCCACTCGGACTCGGGCGAAGACTTCGGTGGCCTGCTCGAGGGCGAGCCGACCCTGCTTCGAGACCTTCTGACGGATATGAACAAGGCCAAACTGCCGAGCCATA
>CALDQF010000212.1 GCA_937911845.1 uncultured Phycisphaera sp.
GAAGAAATTGCCATCGATCGTGATCCTCGACTCTCTGATGCTGAATGGGAACTCCTCGGCGGCCGCGCTTTCCGCGGAGCCGGATGCCCCGCTTGCAACCAGACCGGCACCCGTGGTCGAGTTGGATTCTTCGAACTCATCGGAATCCACAACACACTTCGCGAAGCCATTGCTTCGGGAACATCCACCAGCGAGCTCAAGAAACTGAGCACCGAACGGTACCGATCCATGCGGCAAGACGGCATCCAGAAGGTGGCTGACGGGGTAACCACCATCGATGAAGTCCTTCGTGCCACCCAGGATGTGGAAGACGAGATCTAAACCATGGCCACGTTCCGCTACACCGCGCTTTCCGATGGCGCTCCAAGCAATGGCACCATCGAAGCAAACGACCGTTCTGACGCACTGCGTTTGCTTGCCGCACGTGGAGAGGTTGTCACGGACTTAATCAACGCCGAGAGCAAATCAAAAAGTAAGATCCGGAAGAGGGCCCGGTCGGGACCTACGTTGAACAAGGCTGAGTTGGCGGCATTTGTTCGTGACTTGGCAACTGCCATTGATGCGGGTTTACCTTTGATGCAAGCCCTCTCAGTGATGCGGAAGCAGGCGAGCGACAAGCGACAAGCGGCCATCCTCGCTCACTTGGTCGAGAAAGTCGAAGCCGGCGAATCCCTTTGGGCAGCAGCACAGTCTTGGGGAGCGCCTTTTGACGACATGGTGGTGGGCATGATGCGTGCCGCCGATGCATCCGGCCGCATGAATGAAGTGTTGATGCAACTGGCCGATTTGCTTGACCGCTCCGTCGAACTGAGACGTGAAGTGGCCGGCGCAACCATCTATCCCAGCATGGTCTTTGCCTTGCTGGTTGCTTCAGTCGCGATCTTTGTCACCTTCGTCGTCCCAGGTCTGATTGACCCTCTGGTAGGGATGGATGGTTTTGAAATACCCGGACCCACCAAACTTCTGCTTGCGATTGCAGATTTCGTCAGCAACTGGTGGTTGGTGTTGACCGTTGGCACCATTGCTGCGGTCTTCGGGTTTCGCACTTGGTCCTCCGTTCCTGCCAACAGGTTGGTGATGGATCGAATGCTCCTGCAGGTCCCCCTTCTGGGCAAACTGCAACGGGATGTGGCAGCAGCTCGATTTGCCCGAACTCTGGGAACCCTGGCCGCCTCGGGCTTGCCGATTTTGGACGCACTGAAAATCACTCGTGGGACCATGGGCAACGCGGCCCTGAGTCAAGCCATTGAAGCCACTGAGACCGAAGTCACCGCAGGACGGCCCATCGCCGCACCTTTAGAGTCGTCCGGCTTCTTCCCCGCCCTGTTGATTCAAGTGATTGGCTTGGGCGAGAGAACCGGGCGCTTGGACGGCATGTTGCTGCACGCTGCGGATGCTTTCGACCGACAGGTCGGCATTACCATCAAAGTCGTCACCAAAGCCCTTCCTCCTATTCTTCTTGTCTTTATGTCCGCCATTGGCGGCTTTGTGCTCGCCGCAGTGTTGCTGCCCATGCTTTCACTTGGGCAGTCCATCCAGTGACCAAAAGGAACCCGGTATGAAACCAGTGAATCAAACCCGTACCCAACGCCGCCGCACACACCGACGTGCGTTCACCTTGGTCGAAGTGATTGTGGTTGTGACCATCATCGCTTTGCTGGCCACCATCGTGGTCCCCAATGTCTTCGGCAACTTGGGAAGCTCCCGACAAAAGGTGGCCACGCAGAAAGCAGCAACCATTCGCCAGCAAATCTCGATCTATCTCATGAACAACAACCTCAGCACCGTGCCCGACGACTTTGAAGTGTCTGAGTTGACAACCGGCGCCAGCGCTCCCTTGCGCCCAAAAGATGTTGTCGACCCTTGGGGCCGTGAATTCATTGTCGATGTCAGCGGGAGCGGTGCCAATGGCTGGCAAGTCGTCTCGTACGGCGCCGACGGTGAACCCGGAGGCGAAGAAGAAAATGCTGACGTGATTGACTAAGGATCCGTCTCTTTTCCTGCCCATGAAACGTCGTACGCCGACAATCCGACGCTCGCGTGGCTTCACATTGGTGGAAGTCATTGTGGTAGCAGTTCTGCTGTCATTTGCTGCGTTGGCCGTGGTCCCATCACTTCGGGCAAACCCTTCGGCCAAGTTTCAACTGGCCACCGATCAAGTCATGGACTTGCTTTCGGTGTATGCCTTACGCGATCGAACCGGAAATGCTCCTGTGGCCCTCCAACGTCAACTTGATTTCCAAGGCATGGAAGTCGTTTCTGATCGTTTGGCCCTGTTGGTACAAGATGAAACCGACGGGGTCACTGAATGGCGCATCGACCCGCACGTGCGACC
>CALDQF010000213.1 GCA_937911845.1 uncultured Phycisphaera sp.
GGTACCAGCCGGGTGGGGTGCGCAGAAGCAGCCACCCGGAAATCAGCACCAGCAAGATCGCGCACCACAGCCACCAGCGGCGGCGAGGTGGGTTCACTCGTCGACCACCTCAAGCAGCTCGACGTCGAAAATCAGCGTAGCCCGTGCAGGAATGCTTCCAGGACGGCCGTTTTCGCCGTAGGCGAGACCGTAGGGAATCACCAGTTTGCGTTGACCGCCCACCTTCATCGAGCCAACCCCTTCGGTCCAGCCTTTGATGACCTGGCCCAAACCAAACTCGGCGGGCGTGCCTCGGTCGACCGAAGAATCGAACTTGTCACCATTGACCAAATATCCGGTGTAGTGCACTTTTACCTTCGCGCTGGGTCCACTGGGCATGGGACCGTCGCCTTCGACCATGTCGTAATAGACCAGACCCGATTCGGTGATGTTTTTTTCAACGCCGCCAAGATCCATGCCCGGCAAGCTGTCGGGAACCATTTCGTAGTCGGGCCGTTCCAAACGCTCGAGGTCACACACAATCAAAGCATTGGGTGGGACATCAATGGATGGCGCACCTTGAGGACCGAAGGCTTCAGCGGGTGGAATAAAGCACTTCATCGTGGAGCCAACCGGCATGCGTTCCAGTGCGGTTTGCACTCCGGGCACAAAGGACGACGAAACCGAACGAAGTGGGAATTCTGGAGCAGCGCCACGCTCACGGGTGTCAAACACCTTGGTGCCGTCGTTCAGATAGAGCGTGGCATGGAACGAGATGGTGGTCTCGGCCGTTGGGCGGTCACCTTCACCGGCATTGCCCATGATGAACTTCACGTTGTTGGCCGCATCTTGAATGTCACCGGTGACTTCGTTTCCCGGCCAGCGTGCGGAGGCCATCGGTGCGAACGGCTCACACGTGATGGGGTTCACTGGAACCACCATCCGGCGGCCCTCGGCGTACACCACCACGTCCAAGTGATCGTGTCCCTCGTGCAACGTCCAGTTCGCGGAATGAGCAATGCCACCCGTTGCTTTTTCTGCGGCTTGAATGGCCGCGATCAACGTGGGCTTGCTCCGCAAGTTGGATTCAACGGCGGCAGGGTCTTCGGGCATGGAAGCCCAGTTACGGTGTCCAGAGTGGTCTTGCATCATGGGGGCTACAGCAATGGCAGAGGCGGTCAAGAAAGCGGCGATGGCGATGGGCTTGGGCATGGTTGCTCCTGAAGTACGATGAAGGTGAAGGCTAGACCATCTGTACGCCACTGGGGTCTTCTGGAGCAAAGGAAGCGAAAAAAAACCGCGCCGACAGGCGACGCGGTTGAAGAAGCAATGTTCTGCAAATCAGCCCGCAGCGGCCGCGGCCATTTGCTCCGCTTTGGCACGGGCTTCATCCAGATTGCCGACGTACATGAACGCCGATTCTGGCAAGTCATCGGCTTCGCCATCGCAAAGGCGTTCGAAGGAATCGATCGTCTCGGCCAAAGGCGTAGTGATGCCGGGGAATCCAGTGAACTGCTCGGCCACGTAGAAGGGCTGAGACAAGAAGCGTTCAATCTTCCGGGCCCGGGCCACAATCAACTTGTCCTCTTCGGCAAGTTCGTCCACACCAAGGATCGCAATGATGTCTTGGAGGTCACGGTACCGCTGCAGGATGTTCTGCACCCGGCGGGCGCAGGCGTAGTGACGCTCGCCGAGAATGGCGGGCTCCAGAATCCGGGAGGTCGAAGAAATTGGGTCCACCGCAGGGTAGATGCCCTTCTCGGCGATTCGACGTTCCAGAACCACGAATGCATCCAAGTGACCAAACGCGGTCGCAGGTGCAGGGTCCGTCAAGTCGTCCGCAGGGACGTAGATGGCCTGCACCGAGGTGATCGCACCGGTGCTGGTTGAAGTAATACGTTCTTGCAGTTCACCCATTTCGGTGGACAGTGTTGGCTGGTACCCCACCGCGGAAGGCATCCGGCCCAAGAGGGCAGACACTTCGGAACCGGCTTGGGTAAAGCGGAAGACATTGTCGACAAAAATCAGGGTTTCTTTGCCGGAGGCATCACGGAATTCTTCCGCCATGGTCAAACCGGACAAAGCCACACGCAAACGAGCACCTGGGGGCTCGTTCATCTGACCGAAGACCATCGCCACCTTGTCGAGAACGCGGACGGTTTGTCCGCTCTCGTCGGTGTATTCCGCTTCGGCCATTTCTCGCCAAAGGTCGTTGCCTTCGCGGGTTCGTTCGCCCACGCCGCAGAACACGGAGTAGCCACCGAAGCCACGGGCGACCCGGGCGATCATCTCTTGGATCACCACGGTCTTGCCCACACCAGCACCACCAAAGAGACCAATCTTGCCCCCCCGCACAAACGGGCAGAGCAGGTCAATCACTTTGATACCGGTCTCAAGGATTTCGGTCTTGGGGTTGAGCTGATCAAACTTGGGTGGCTCACGGTGAATGGGCGATGTCTTCTGGCTGCCCACGGGCCCAGCAAGGTCGATCGGCTCACCCAACAAGTTGAACACGCGGCCAAGAACCTCTTCGCCAACGGGGACGGAGAGCGGGCCGCCAGTGTCTTCACAACCGTCGCCACGACGAAGACCGTCGGTGGAGGCCAACGCAACGCAGCGGATTTGTCCACCACCGAGGTGTCGGGCCACTTCACCCACCAGGGTGGAAGTCTCGCCCGCGATGGTGACGGAACACTTAACGGCGTTGTAGATGGCCGGGAGTTGATCTTCGGGAAATTGTGCGTCAAAGGTCGATCCAATGACCTGAATGATGGTGCCGTTTGCGGGCATGCCTTCCTCCATGGGTTCGGGGTACGAAGGATATCCAGCGAAGGGCGAGCGTGCCACCAAATCGCGGGTCCCGGTACCCTGTTTGGCATGGCTTTTTCATTCTTGGATGCATGGACCTCGGATGGTCCGGATTCGGCCCAAGGATCCCGACGGCTTCGGCCCGACGAGGATTATCTGGCCGACCACTTCCCGAGCTTCCCCATCATGCCCGGGGTGCTCATGGTTGAAGCCCTCGTTCAGACCGCACGACGCCTTCTGGAGCAGGAATCCGGGGGGCACTGGGTCCTGGGAGAGGCCAAGGCGGTCCGGTACGGGGCCCTGGTCCAGCCGGGCATGGTGCTTCGGACCTCCATCACCGTGAAAAAACGGGGCCCCGAAGGCATCGAATACAGAGGTGAAGGCCACCGAGACGACGGGCAGACGGCCGTCTCCGGAAGATTTATCATGCGTCCCTTACGGCCAGCTCAATCTGGCCCGGAAACCCTGAACACAGGAGTCGAACAATGACCCGCGATGACATCATGGAAAAAGTGGTTGAAGTCTTGGAAGACGCGTTGGGAGCTGATCCAGAAGACATTGTGCCTGCCGCCAGCCTGACGGCCGACCTTGATGCCGAGTCCATCGACTTTTTGGACATCGTGTTCAAACTCGAACAAACCTTTGGCTTCAAAGTGGCCCAAGGCGAACTCTTTCCCGAGAACCTCACCGACAACGAAGAATGGGTGCAAGGGGACGACATCACCGAAGCCGGTATGGCCATGCTGCAAGCAAAGTTGCCCCACGTTGACCTTGCCCCAGTCATCGAGACCAAGAAGGTCTCCAAGCTGGCCGGCATCGTGACGGTCGACTCAATTGTGAACTTTGTCGAGCGCAAGCTCGCTGCCGCAGGCTGATTCAAACATGCGCTGGAACTGGATCGACCGAATCCTCCGGCACGATCCGGGAGATCGCCTTGATGCCATGAAAGTGGTCTCTCTAAGCGAAGACCATCTGCATGAGCACTTTGCTAACGCACCATGCATGCCCTCCTCACTGATGATCGAAGGCATGGCCCAGACCGCCGGCATTTTGGTGGGTGCCATTTCGAATTTTGAGCGTCGGGTGATTTTGGCCAAAATTGCTCGGGCTGAATTCAACGCCGATGCCTTCCCTGGCGATCAAATTCGCTACTCCGCCACGTTAGAACGCATGGCTGATGCGGGCGCGAGCACCAAAGGAACCGTGGAGATCCGCCGGGCCGATGCACAGGAGTTCAAGCCGGCTGGCCACGTGGACCTCTTCTTCAGTCATCTCGATGGTGATCGTGCTCCGGACGACTTGCCCGACGGCAACTTCGTCTTCTCAGACAATTTCAAAATCCTGCTCGATGGATTCGCGGACAACCCAGAGTGCTGACTGCCACTACAGACCGTCCGAGAACAGTCCACGCACCCTCCAACAACATGGGGACATGGAGAAAAAGACGGCCCCGTCGCAAAGCGAGCGGGGCCGATCCAGGGGGGGCAAATGAAACGTCTTCTAAAGTCATTTCAGACTTCCGAGAACGATCTAACATGTCTTCCAAATACCCTTCGACAAGTGATTCTTGGGGGTTTCAAGGTTTTTCTTCAATTTTCAACAGTGATGAGGGCCCCCAAAATGGACACATTTCCCCGAACGGCGGTGTATCCGGGATCTTTTGACCCGCCCACCAAAGGACACCTTGATGTTCTCAAAAGAGCCACCGGCCTGTTTGATCGAGTGGTGGTTGGGATCGGACGCAACCCAGAAAAAGACTCCCTCTTCAGCGCCGAAGAACGTGTGAAACTGATGAACACCCTGCGGCCTGAAGGCGTTGATGTTGTGGTCGAAGCGTACGAAGGACTGACGGTGGACTTCGCCAAGAAGCACCAAGCGGTGGCACTGATTCGTGGTTTTCGGACCATGTCGGACGTGGAAAGCGAATGCCGCCTGGCCATCGCCAACCGCACCGTCGCCGACTTGGAAACAGTCCTCATGGTCGCGGCGCCGGAACACGCCTTCACCAGCAGCCGATTGATCCGGGAAGTCGTCGGTCTCGGCGGCGCTCTGGATCGACTCCGGGCATTCGTGCCGGAAGAGGTACTGGATTGTCTGGCTGAAAAACAAATCGAACTGCAACAACGAATGGAAGGCTCATGACTTCCGCTCCCCCCGTGCAATTGATCTCTCTGGGTTCGCTCTCGGCCAACTTGTTGTGGAACGAACAGCACGCGGTCAGGACAGGACACGCCACCTGCAGCTCGATCGTTCAGGATGACACCCTCACGTTGGTGAACCCGGGATTGCCGCCCGCCGCCATGGCCTCGCGACTGCACGAACGAACCGGGCAAATGCCCGACCGCGTGCAACGGGTTTTCCTGACATCGGTCGATGCCGACCACGCCCGAGGACTCGAGGCCTTCCCGAATGCCACTTGGCTGGCGTTTCCACCTGAACTGGACGCCGCCCGGGAACGCGCTGAATCAGAACGCGATGCCGCGGTCGAACATGGCGATGAAGAGCATGCCGAGTCTCTGGCCCGCCACCTCACCGCCCTCGAAAAGATCGTGCCCACCGAGGAAGGGCCAGCCCCAAACATCGACCTGTTCCCATCGGTTGGCGTCACGCCGGGGTGCTGTGGCCTGCTTCTGCCCCATGAGGGCCAAACCATTTTGATCGCAGGTGATGCGGTTGCCAGCCAAGCCCACCTGCTGGCGGGACAAATTCTGCCATGTCCCGATCGGGAAATGGCCCAAGCCTCGTTCACCGAAGCAGTTGAGATTGCGGATTCCATCGTCTGCGGTCGCGATGGCATAATTCCCTCCCCCGGCCGGGTTCCCCAATCAACCGGTCCAGGTCATACTTTGCCACCGTTGTAATGTTCCAGAGGGCTGGTAGCTCAGCGGCCTAGAGCAGCCGACTCATAATCGGTTAGACGTGGGTTCGAATCCCACCCGGCCCATTCCCTCTCCCCGACAAGGACATGTTCTCCGAACAAACTTTGGGGAACCCAACACAAAACGTCGATCCTTCCAGTACAACCCATACAGGATGCGGAGCATCCGAATTCGTCCAAGGAGGGACGCATGGACCGACGACAAACCCGGGGCTTGATCGCATTATTTGCGGTCTTGAACATTTTCTGCTGGTACATCTTCACCAGGCCGACAAGTTTGTGGCTTGCCGAGCAAGGCTTGCAATCCGAAGCCCCTCCCCCATCCGATATTGAGCTTACCCAAGGCTTTTCCCGCGAGGTTGTCACGGGACGTGATGTGCTGCACTTCAACTTCTCTGAAGCGGTCTATCCCGAGGCGAAGATCGAGGAGTTGGTGGTGCAGGCCCTGTTCGAGTTTGTTCCTCCTCTCGAAGGAATGTGGACCGCCGTGAGCCCCGACCGAGTTCGCTTTGACTTGGCTGAACCTCTTCCACCCGCCCGGAGTTGGACCGCCAAGTTGGTGAAATCCACCAGCGTTGACGGGAGGGACATCACTGTCCCGGTCGAGATCCAGTTTCAGTCCACTTCCCCCAACGTTTGGGGAGTGCACTTGGACCGCATGACCAATGAAGAGGTGCATCTGGAAATTCGGTTCAACCAACCTATCCCCGCTGCTGAATTGAGCGAACGCATCAAGGTGACCTCGCTCTTGGACAACACAACCCTTCCGGTCAACATGGAGATGACCAAACCCCAGCAGAACCACTTGATTTCGGTGCCCCTTCCTGAGGCCGGAAATCTCAGAGTGAGGGTGGAACCTGGGTATTTGGGCACTCTTGGCCCGATCCCCGCCGAACAGTCCTACGCGTCAACCGTCAGAATCCCTGAAGGTCTGCAGTGCCTTGATGCCTCCTATCGGGGAAAACTCACCGAGGGCATGCGGATGGTGGTGCGGTTCAGTGGATCGCTGAAGCCAGACCAACCACTGGACTTGCTCCAAATTGAACCTGCAGTTGAGTTGACCAGCAAACGCATTGAAGACGGCCGAATTGTTCTTCGCGGTGCATTCGAACCAGGTCGGGAGTACGAAGTCACGATCCCCGAAAC
>CALDQF010000214.1 GCA_937911845.1 uncultured Phycisphaera sp.
CGAAGGGTCCTTCAAAATCGGGCAAGCGGACTTGCCAGTCCTCTTGACGCATCTGGGGCTCCACAGTCATGGGAACCCATCCTACGGGGTACGATGCACGCCGACCAATGGCTGATCCGTTGACCGTACATGAACGGGTGTTGCACACACTCCGAACCGAAGGCGAAGCCATGCTGGCGTTGGCCGAGGGGATGAACACCGACGAGTCCCAGCGACTCGCCTGGTCGAAGGCGGTAGAGCTGCTGATCCCCTGCCAAGGGCACCTGGTGGTTTCTGGCATGGGCAAAAGCGGACTGGTGGGCGCCAAAATCAGCGCCACCTGCTCCAGCTTGGGTTTGCCATCAAGCTTCCTGCACCCCTCCGAAGCGGTGCATGGTGACCTCGGACGGATTGGTCCCGAAGATGTTGCGCTGCTGATTTCAAACTCTGGCGGCACTGCCGAAGTGGTCGACTTGGCGCTGCATCTGCGAACCGATGGCGTACCCACCATCGGCATGAGCGCGCACGATGATTCGCCACTGGCAGAATCGGTGGGTGTGCACCTGCGTTTGGCCCCGCCCGACGCCACCCCCGACGAAGCCTGCCCGTGGGATTTGGCCCCCACCACGTCCACCACGTTGCAATTGGCGGCCGGTGATGCCTTGGCCTTGGCCGCGGCGGAAGGTCGTGGGTTTGGGCCCGATGAATTCGCGCGTCGCCACCCCGGTGGCGCTTTGGGTGCGGCCCTGAGACCCATCGGATCCATGCTTCGCTTTCGAGTGGGCGCTGGTGTAGAAGCGATCCCGTCCTCCACTCCGATTCGAACGGCACTGCGTACGGCCCGTGAAGCCAGCCAAGGCCGACGCTCGGGCGCTTTGCTGTTGACCGATGAACACGGTGTCTTGGAAGGCATCATGACTGATGGCGATTTGCGTCGTTTGCTGCTCGACAACCCCGAAGCGATCGATGGCCCTTCGGCTGAATCGATGACCAAAAATCCCCGCACTTTGCAGGAAGACCAGCCACTGCGAGAAGCCGAGCGTTTGGTTCGCACCTACCGGTTGGATGAGATCCCCATCGTGGACGCCGAAGGACGACCGGTGGGCTTGCTCGACGTGCAAGATTTGATCACCCTCAAGATTGTGCGAGATCCCTCATGATGCCAACCGCCGACCAAGTAAACACACTGGTGGTGGACGTCGATGGTGTCCTCACCGACGGCGCGATTCACGTGCACGAAAACGCCACCCAGTCGGTCCGGTTCTGTGTCAAAGATGGGTTGGGACTGGTTCGCTGGCGGGATTCGGACCGAACCTTGGTCGCCATCACCGGTCGAGACCGACCTGAAGTCAAAGCACGGCTGGCCTCATTGGGCTTTCATGCCGTCCGGACCGGCGTAAAAGACAAAGCCGAGACCTTGCAGGAAGTGGCCAAGACCCTCGACCTTTCCTGTGCGTCCATGATCGCCGTGGGCGACGACTTGCCCGATCTGGATATGTTCGCCCTGACTGGCTTCTCCGCGTGTCCCGCCGATGCCGTGATGGCCGTTCGTGAACGGGCGGGAACCGTTTTGGAAGCTTCAGGTGGCCATGGTGCCATTCGTGAATTGGTCGATCGCATCTTGGGCACCGGCGTACCTACCCCATGAGAACCAGCACCGTTGTCGCGGTGGGGCTGTTTGCCTTGGGCTTGTCAGGGATTGTGGCCGTCGCGCTTCGGGCCTCCGAAAGCGATCCAAGCACCAGCGAAGCGCTCCCCGAAACCACCGGGGACCGAGGTGGCTGGGTTCGAATTGCCGACGAGCAAGGCCGTCTGAAGCAGCAATACCGCGCCGATACACTTGAACCCGCCCCCGATGATCTGGGGCCGGGCTGGATCAAAGTGCAAGGCGCGGACCTGCGGCTGATCGACCCCAACACGGCACAGGAAATCCGACTGCGGGCCAAACAAGGAGAACTGCTCGCCCCCAGCGGCGGGGTCCAACGTGGCACGTTGACTGGTGGAGTACAGGTGGAGCTGCGTGAATCCCCCGAGGCCGAACCCACCCTGACGCTCAACACCAGCGAAGTCTCGTTTGATGAAATTCTGGGTGAGATTCGGGCCGAATCGCGCATGGTGGCGGAAGGTGAACGCGGCGGCTTTATTGGTTCCAAATTGGTCATTCGCACCGCCGCCGATGGGTCGCCAGTGCGCATCACGCTGCAATCGCTGGAAGTGCTCACCCTCACGGAAGCAGAAGAAGACACTGCTCCAACCACTGCCGAACCATCAGCAACCCCACAGCAAAATGCTCCGGCGTCGCCCAACACCAACAGCCGAGATCAACTCCCCCGACGCTACGAAGCGGTGCTCACCGACAACGTGCGTGTGACCTTCCCGGGCCAGCGTGAAGTCCAAGCCGAAACCGCCATCACTCGCTTTGGGGGCGACACCCTCACCCTGAGTGAACTGCCATCCGAGCAACCCATCCCGGGCCGAGCCGCCTTTGTCATCCGCAATGCATTCGCTGGTGTCGAAGACGAAACCATTCGCGTGACCGCGGATGGGCCGTTGGTGATTGTGCCGTTGGTGGCCGCCGGATCGAACGAATCCGATTTGGTCCTTACCGGTCAACCAGTCACGC
>CALDQF010000215.1 GCA_937911845.1 uncultured Phycisphaera sp.
TTTCGGACGCGGCTCGACGGCGCGGAGGCGTCGGCGCTCGAGGCGTCAGCCACTGAAGCCGCTCCCCTTTCACGCAAACGTTCGGCTGCCCCCGACCCCATCGACGGTGGGTTGTTCGGGGCCGCGGAGACCGACGCAGAGTGCACAGCGCCCAAAGCATCTCTTGGAAACTACCGCTGCTTGTGCACGGCCGACGAGGTCAAGGCATACGCCCAAGAACTGCTGCGGGTGGAGCGGTTTGCCTTCGACACCGAGACCACCAGTTTGCGGGCCCGAGAGGCTGCACTGGTGGGGGTGTCGTTCAGCACCAACGTAGGGGAGGCGGTGTACATCCCGGTGAACTCGCCTGATGATTCGAAGCATCTCGCATTGCCCGAAGTCTTGGCGATTTTGCAACCCGTCTTTTCCAAAGATGGCATTCGCAAAGTGGCCCACAACCTGAAGTACGACCTTCAGATTTTGCGGGGTGCTGGCTTCGACGTGGTGGGGCCTTTTGGTGACACCATGATTGCCTCCTACCTCTTGGATTCCACCCGAAGCAGCCATGGGCTTGATGCCTTGTCGCTGGGCCTCTTGGGTATGGAGATGACACCGATCTCGACGTTGATCGGCAAAGGCAAATCCCAGATTGGCTTTGCCGAAGTGCCTTTGGACAAGGCTGCCGATTACGCCGCCGAAGATGCTGATGCCACCTTGCGCTTGGATGACCTGTTGCAGCCCAAGTTGGTTGCGGAGGATCTTGATCGCCTGGCCCAAGATGTGGAGTTGCCCTTGGTGCAAGTGCTGGCCGAGATGGAATGGAATGGCATCGGTGTCGATCTCAAAGAACTCGCCCGGCAACAAGTCCGCTTGCAGGACCGGATTGAAGAAATCGCCACGGAAGTGGCCGCCCAAGCGCCGCATCCTTTCAATCCAGATTCCCCCAAACAACTTTCGGGCGCGCTGTTCAATGCAGTGGACGCGGATCCTCCGGGGCTGGGGCTGAAGCCCATCAAAAAGGGCAAGAGTGGCACCCCAAGCACGGATTTGGAAGTGCTGGAGAAGCTTCGGGATGACCCTGAGATCGACACGCCCATCCCGGTATTGGTCATCGAGTACCGGCAATTAACCAAGTTGGTGGGAACCTACTTGGCTTCGTTGCCAGAGCACGTGTGTGAAGCCACCGGTCGTATCCATGCTTCGTTCCATCAAGCCGTCGCATCGACCGGTCGGTTGTCCAGCAGCGACCCCAACCTGCAGAACATCCCGATCCGCACTGACGTTGGTCGAGAAATTCGCCGCGCGTTTGTGGCCGACGAGAGCAACCTGTTGGTGACGGCGGACTATTCGCA
>CALDQF010000216.1 GCA_937911845.1 uncultured Phycisphaera sp.
TTGCAGGAGACGACAGGCAAGTCTCAAGGCGTTCGGCGGCAAGCAGAACAAAGGTTCTGACTGGAGATCTTCCGGAAGCTGATCAGAGTGTGGCTCAGATTGATTCAGACTCGACGCGGCCAACTCGTGCTGAGCGTCCAGAGGTTCATGGGGCCCGACTCTCTCTCGCAGCGGAGGACGGCGAGGCATCCGTATCACCGACTCGGAACGAGTGGGCAAGCACGGCTTCGGGTTCGTTTGAGTCTTCCCTGCCTGCTCGAGAAGTGGCGGGGGATCCAGTTCGGGCGGTTCCTCAGGGCGCCGCCTCCCAGCCGACGAAAGTGAATTCATCGGGGCAAAGCATGAATTTCAGCGGCGGTCTGGCTGAGGTTGTTGACCCTGGAGCCGCAGAAGAAGTTCCAGCTTCCGTCAGTCTCACCCGAAGAGCCCTTCGTTCGTTGGGGCGCGGGCATGGTGGGGCGACGGTGGTGCAACTTCGTCCTGCGCAATTTGGAAAAGTGACCGTTCGGGTGCAGCTGGAAGAGGGGCGGGTTCAAGCCGACTTGGTCGCCCGTACGCCTGAAGCCGCCCGGGTCCTTGGCGAACACCTCCGATTGCTGCGTGACAGTTTGGAGCAGAAAGGTCTTGTTGTGGATCGACTTGAAGTTCGTGAGGAATCGAAAGTCGAATCATCTCGATTGGACCAGCACAACGAGAGAGACACCGATGAGGATCAATCCGGGGGCGAGCGTGATCGTCAGGACGGTGATGCCTCTTCAGAGCGACCTTCTCCACAGACGTTGGGGCAGGTCGACGATCGGGCAGATGAATTTGGCCAAGTGTTGATGGCCGAGGAGGAGAAATTATGAGTGCGATTCAATTTGGTGGCGCTTCTGGCGCTGGTGGGACCCCTGATGCCTTTGGTGCACTGGGAAGTGAAGAGTTCCTGCAAATTATCCTGACGGAACTGACCAGTCAGGATCCTCTTTCTCCAAATGACACGTCGGCCCTCCTTGATCAGATTTCGACCATTCGTTCGATTGAAAGTGACATTGCTTTGGGGGATCGTCTGGATGCGATTGTCACCGAGAACCAGCTGACCAGTGCCGCTGGCATGATCGGGAAATTCGTCTCGGGCTACGCAGAAGGTTGGGGGAATGTGACGGGCTTCGTCGTCGCGGCTCTCAGACAGGGTGACTCGGTCGCGATCGAACTCGATACCGGTTGGATTGTCCCTTTGCAAAACGTGGAAGTCGTTTTGGAGCCCGAGTCCATTCCTGAAGGTCCTGAGGTTCCAGAAGAACCGGAAGAGCCAACCACTCCGGATTCCCCGGAAGATCCACCAGAAGCGCCCGGCAACAGTGGCGCGTCCGCGCAGCAATTGCCACCACAGGTGGACACAGATGTGGTCCAAGGAGAGGCCCCAGGACTCGGATAACTCTGGCACAGGGTTTGCATACACCACATTGAACGACTCTTTGATCGTCGATTTAATTTCAACCATCTCCGCAGGAAGCAACGATGCCTTCAACCACCTCGCTTTACACCGGACTTTCCGCCCTCTCCGTCAACTCCCAGCGCCTGGACTCGATTGGTAACAACATCGCCAACGTGAACACCACGGCGTTCAAAAGCAGCCGGATGCTGTTCAGCAGTCAATTTGCTCGAACGCTTGGGGTTGGAACGGCACCTGGTGCATTCACAGGGGGGACGAACCCAAGTCAGGTTGGTCTCGGAGTGGGCGTCGGCGGAACCCAGAAGAATTTCTCTTCTGGAGCCATCAGCGTCACCGGTCGTGCGACCGATGTGGCCATTGAAGGCGATGGCTTCTTCATTGTCGACCTCGCTGGTGAGCGGTTGTACAGCCGCTCTGGGGCCTTCGAACTGAATGAGAACAATGAGCTGGTCAGCATCAATGGGGGGCGAATTCAAGGTTTCGGCGTAGATGAAAACTTCCAAGTCCAAGCTGGAGAATTGGCACCTTTGACGATTCCGGTTGGCACCTTGACCCTCGCGGAAGCCACCAACCAAGTTGAATTCAATGGTAATCTCGATGCAGACGGCGAAGTGGCCACGACTGGAGCAGTTTC
>CALDQF010000217.1 GCA_937911845.1 uncultured Phycisphaera sp.
CGCAACAAGCCGTACAAGCCCGAAAGAATCCGAAGATGCGACGCGGCACGGCGATGGTCTCCCGCTTTCCAGCCATCGACCGCGAGACCCCGGTACACATCACCCTGGAACAAACAGACGGCCGGCTCCGCCTCTCCAGTGCGTGTTCTCTTCCACGCGGCAAAACGCTGCACATTCTCTTCTGCCAAAGACGAGCTGATGTGCATGAGTTCGGAAAGACCTACCGCATCGAAGGTACGCATGATCTCGACCAATTTTTGGCTCTCGTTGGCCATGCGGGGCGCGGTGGTCTCAATGCTCTTGGGCAAGGGACAAGTTCCGAGACGTTTGGCCGGTGAGAGGACTGCGAGCATGGGAAAAGCCTAGTCCTTCACATCAACTTCAGGTGAATTCTTCGCCAAGTCTCCATCCTGTTCGGCCCAGTACGGCACATCACCCGGTCCAGGTTTGGGCCAAGCCCCCCGAGTGGCTCGCCGCAGATCGCCACGAACTTCAAGCCTGAGCTTTTCCACTTCACGCTTCAAATGTTCCAGGGCCTCCGCTTCTTCCATGGCACCCAAAACCTCCGCTGGGATTGGTTCTCCAATCCGCATGCCGATGGCCGCGCCCAACCGAGGCAATTTGCGGTGCCGATTCCAAGCGTCCCACGAACCATCGATGGCCAACGGGACCACCGGGGCGTTGGTTTTTCTCGCCAGCAACAACGCACCACCTCGAAAGCGAGCCATCCGGCCGTCCTCGGTCCGTCGACCTTCGGGAAAGATCAACACGCATCGACCCGCTTCCAACTCGCGGATGCCCGAGCGAAGCGCCCGACCTCCTCCGCGGGCAATGTCCAGAGGAATCGCGCACAGAAAGCGAATGAAGGCCCCAAAGGGTTTGAAGGCAAACAGTCCCTTACGAGCCAGGAAAGCGCACGGCCGTCGTCGAACCAACACGCCCACCAATGGAGGATCCAACAAAGACTGGTGGTTCATGATGTAAATCAAGGGCCCCTCGGGAGGGAGGGCGTTTCGATTCCACATGCGAAGCCCATGCCACACCCGACACCACAGTTCCACGACTCCGCGGATGCACTTCCACACGATGAAGCGCCGTACAGGGTGCATGCCTGGGGCGGGGTTGACTCGGCGTCGGGAAGAATCTGCTGGTGACCCAACCTCGTGCGCATCTTCCACAATGTGCACCATGCGGTTCACCACGGCCACTTCATCCATGCGTCCAGTGTCAATATCCACCGATCCTGGGGATCGAACCAGAGGTGCTTCGTCTCGAGTTTGATCACGCTTGTCACGATCTTCGAGATCTTGTCGAACGGCTTGGGCGTCGGCGAATTTCCCTTGCGCTTCCAACTGGCGAATTCGACGCTCGGCACGAACTTCCACGGGGGCCGACAAAAAGAATCGCACCAATGCGTCGGGGAACACCACCGAGCCTTGATCTCGTCCTTCACTGACCAGCCCTTTGCACGAAGCCGCCACCTCGCGTTGCAGTTGTTTCAAACGATCCCGAACTGGCGGATGAATGGCAATGGCCGAAGCCGCCGCGGAGACGTCCAAATCGCGAATTCGATGACCCACGCCACGGCCATCCAGCCGAATTTCTGGCGGCGAGGCGGACCAATCAAAATCAACCTGAATGCGTTGCACTCGCGCCGCGGCCGCGGCGCAATCGGCGGGATCTTCCCCGGCTTCAAGCATGGCCAACGCCGCGGCCCGGTACATGGCCCCGGTGTCCAAAAACTGCCAACCCAGCACTTCCGCCAATCGTCGGGCTGCCGTGGATTTCCCCGTACCGGCCGCGCCATCGATGGTGACGACCAGTCCCCGACTCATGCTTCCGACTCACCATGGATGGAGGTGTGAAGCACGTCCCGCATGGTTTTCCAAGACCCCAACTGATTCGCCCGAATGGGATGCAGCGCAATGGTGTTTTCGTACCCCACGGCCTTCAGAAGTTCCACCAACTCGGGAATCAGCTTGACGTCATCGGCCACCACACTCGCGGCGTACGGTGCCAAGCGACGCATGGTGGCTTCCAATCCTCCGTGGGACATCGCATGTTTGATGGAGGGCTGGATCCCAATCCGGAACC
>CALDQF010000218.1 GCA_937911845.1 uncultured Phycisphaera sp.
AGCGTCGAATTTGAAGTCAAATGTTGCTAGTTCAGCTGATGCTGCTGAGGCAATCATACATGGCGCTGCTGCGACCAAACATGATTTGGACAATGAGAATCGATTCATCGTAAGATTCCTTCCGATAGAACTACCACTTCTCAGGTGGCACGAGCTTCCTTCAGAATCGCTAGGCGGCCCGTAAGGAAGTTGGTTCATGAAACACTGGAGCGGATACATGAAACCGTCAAATGAGGCAACGAGCCTCATAAGCTCTCTCACATATTCTCTCTCGGTGAAGTTCGAAAAGATAAACTCGAACAAGGTTTGCGAAAATAATCGCGTCCTTAGTTTACACCTATTGATTTTGATAACAAGTTAAAAAGTAGATTTTTTTGTCGTAATGAACATTGTTTACTACCAAATTACGCCCGATTATCATGCTTTAATTGTCAACCACGTTCCCTACAAAAGCTTGGCTACGGGGTCTTGTACGGGCTGCGACAAAACTCAATTAAACCCTAAAACTGGGATAAAATTGGAGAGACGGCTCAATGCTCAGTGAGCAATCTGTTCAACTTTTGTCTTGGAAGAGCGTCTCTGCCCGCTCAGGGCCACCTGACCAACGGAAGGTCAAACTGGTTTCGCCCTGGAGCATGGAAAAAAGCGGCCCCCCCAGAAGCTCGCTTCGCCAACCGGTGTCAAGAACGCCATCCGGACGCTGACCTTTTTTGGCGTCAAGGTAAAACCGAGAGATCTCCGAACGTGAAGCTCCAACTCCGGAATCGATCCCTTCCCGCCAACACAACAGGGAGCTGAAGGCGTGCAGCGCATCGATACGCGAGCGGTCTTGATTGGATTCTTCGCGGCCTGATCCCCCAACCAAGGCATCGGTGTCCATCTTCCGGACCGTACTGAGAAGATCCAAAATGGCATCACCCCAAGTCTCAACCACCGGCCTTGGAAAATGCTTGATGGCCAACAGAGCATCTTTGGCTTTCGGCATGTCTTTCGCGACTTTGGCACACACATCGTCTTTCAAAACGCTGCGGGGAGGAAGATCCTCGACCTGGGCAATATGGTCACGAAGCGTCAGCAACTCCATCAACGCGGTCCGCTGACGGCGGTTGAATTTTCGATTTCCCACCGCCCGCTGCATGCGATGCACGGGGTCGGGCGTGTACGTCTTTGGATCAACCAACGAACGGCATTCTTCAGCCACTTTTTCGTCATGGCCGCGTTCCGCTGTCATCGCAGCCAAAGCATCGGAAATCACAAAAAGAAAGCGAACATCATCTGCGGCATACTCCAAGTGTCCCGAACGAAGCGGACGTTGGTCCCACCGAGTGAAGGTGTACGACTTGTCGAGGGTGATGCCAACAAATTCATCCACCAAAGCGGAGAGAGATATTGGGAAAGACCGGTCAGAAAATCCTGCTGCAACTTGAGTGTCCAACACGTTGGTCGCCGGAGCACCGGTGGCTCGCCAAATTGGCACCAAGTCTTGTAAACCTGAATGCACCAACACTCGAACTTCCGAGTCCGCGAGCAACGACCAAACAGGTTCGAGCGGCGCGCCTTGGATCGGGTCGATCAAAACCACCCGCTGTGGCGTCGCCAATTGCACCAAACAAATTTTGGGGATGTACGACTCTTCGCCAATAAATTCCGTGTCGTACGCCACTTCCCCCGCAGATCGGGCTTCTGCACAAAAGGCCTCGACTTCCGCCAAAGTGGTGAGCACTTCAGCCGGATCTGAAGGAATCCTTGCATGTTCGGGGAGTTGCCTCGGCGTTGCTTTTTCCTGTTCCACCGCACGACTGGCGGCGGCGCGGCGACGGCCGCGACCCCCTTGTCCAAGGGATTGCTTCAAACGTTTGGTCGATGGCTTCGAGGGGGGTTTGGTCATGAGAAGAGACGAAGAATAACGTTCAACCCGAACCTGATTCCAGTGTCGGCCTGATGGAAAGATCAAGAGCCGCACCAACCAAGGCCAAGAGTTCTCGCTCCTCGACCTGAACCACCCCATCCGCCTCCACAAAGACCACCGCCAATTCGCCCAAACGGGACGCTGCTTCCGGTTCCAAGCGAGACAGACGGGCTAAGGCTTCATCGAGTTCTCGGACACGAGGCGCGGGACCTTCCACTTCAAATCCAAAACCCAATCGAGCGCTTTGCTGTTGGGAAAGAGCCAGCTGAGCCGCGGGATCACCAGGATGGCCGGCTTCCGCGAGTCCGCGAAGCAGCACGTTGATGGGTCCTCGGAGCTGGGCCGAGCTGCGATTGCGTTTGGGATCCGCGTGGCCACGGAAGCGACGGTCCAGACGCCCAATCAACATTCGGCCGGTGGCTGCCTCAAGCAGAGTGACCCCCCCATCTCGTTCGATCATGGCCAAGATGGCTTGCCGGATTCGGTGATACTGGCTTTCCGAAAGGCCCGCCATCACCGGCAAGGCGTGCTCCAAGAAAGGCAACCGGTCGTCCACTTGCAATCGTGACATCCGAGGGAGCAAGCGTGACGCTTCTTCGGCGACCTGCTGGAGTCCACGATCAGCCAGCGCACGGAGCGGGACATCCGGCGGGTCTTCGTCCTCCAAGGCCAAAATGGCAAAGACACTGGCCACCGCCCCCAGCAGGTCATCGGCGGCATCACCAACGGCATCTTGGACCCGGACTGTGGTGGCCTGCGCGGCTGCGACGGCCGCGTGGCCCACGAAACCTGCCGCGCCGCTAGGGGGCACCGACTGGACCCCGCGAGACTCCAATTGGATCTCTGGTTCGGGAGGCAACTTTCCGCTGGTCCACTGACCGCCAGGGTCGATGGCTTCCACCCGCTTTTCAATTGGCGGGTGGGTGGCAAACAAACTGGACACGCCACGACCAAAGAACATGTGGCTTGATTCAGCTGCATTCTTGTGCTTGACCGAACTGCCCACACCGCCCAAACGCCGCAGGGCATTGGCGATCCCGGCCGGGTTGCGGGTGTATTGCACGGCCGAAGCATCGGCCAGATATTCGCGCTGCCGGGACACCATCGCCTTCAACAAACTGCCAAAGAACGCCCCCACCCCACCAACCACGACAAGGGCGAGTCCTGGAAGCACCAACGCCAGACCACCGGCGTCTTCTTTTTTGCGAGCCATCGCGGCCGAGTGAAAGCCAATGCGAATGATGGTCCACCCCAGATACACCAACGCCATCAAGCCGAAAATCAGGCCCATCAACCGAATATTCAACCGCATGTCGCCATGCTTGATGTGGCTGAATTCATGGGCCACGACGCCTTGCAATTCATCGCGAGGCAATCGACGCATACAACCTTCGGTGAAGCCCAACACCGCGTCCTCGGGACGCAAACCCGCCGCGAAAGCGTTGATTTGCATCTCGTCGTCCATCACATACACCGGTGGTGCAGGGATCCCACTGGCCAAGGCCATTTCCTCGACAACGTTCAGCAACCGGCGTTCGCCAGAATCTCTGGTGCTCGCGGGCAACAAACGGCCTCCCAGTCCTTCGGCCACCACTCGGCCACCACCCCGAAGTTGCAGCAATCTGAAGCCAGAAGCAAGCAGCACAACCGCACCAACGACACCTCCGACCACCAGACCTTCTTGCGCTCTTCCGTTCAGGAACAACGGAACCGACAAGGCCAAAATGACCAGAACCACCGCCACTGCAAAAAGTACCACCAGCCAACTGGTATTGCGGCGAGCGTCGTCTTGACGTTCAAAGAAATTCGTCGCGTTGGACATAACTTTTCGGTTTCAGTCAGCCACCAAAATTGACTTTGGGCGCGGTACGAGCAGAAGCGTCATCCACTTCAAAAAGCATGGCTTCTTTGAAGCCCAACAAGCCTGCAATCAGGACGGCGGGGAACGTGTCTCGCGCGGTATTGAACAACGTGACGGCGTCATTAAACGCTTGCCGAGCAAAAGCAACTTTATTCTCGGTGCTGGTGAGTTCTTCTTGCACCGCCATCATGTTCTGGTTTGCCTTCAGGTCTGGATACGCTTCTGCGACGGCCATCAACCGACCCAAAACGCCACCAAGTCCAGCCTCCGCAGATGCCAAGTTGGCCATTGCACTGGAGTCGCCCGGAGCTGCTGCCGCTGCTTGCATCGCCCCCATGGCTTGATTTCGCGCGGCGATCACGGCTTCAAGGGTGTCTTTTTCATGACTCATGTACCCCTTGGCGGTTTCCACCAGGTTGGGGATCAGGTCGTACCGACGTTGCAACTGCACTTCGATCTGGGCGAAGGCATTGCGGAAGCGATTTCGCTTGCCGATCAGGCCGTTGTACAACGCGATGGCCCAGAAGGCCACCAAAAGCAACAGACCAACAAAAATGGCAAACACGATGAGAAGAACACTACCCATGGCACCAACTTACCCGGGAATGATCCTGCCAGCATGTCCGAACATCACCACTTTCGGAAATGCACCGCGTTGGAATTAGGCGTCAGAACCTTCGTTTCCACTGGCCATGGACTGCAAACGGGAGATCATCTCTTCAATCTCAGTCGGGGACACGCCGAGGGCCTCGGCCAAACTTTCTGCCGATTCGCCTTGTGACCATCCTTCCCGGACCGCGACTTCCATCGGATCACTCTCGATGTCGGTGGTGCTCACGCCAGGAAGACTGCTGTCGTGCGCGGGGTCGAGCAACTCAGCTCGACGGATCAACCGATCAAGTCGACGCGAAGCTTGCTCAGCGTCCCGAAGCAACAGCTCGATTCGATCGGGATGAACGGGACGCGGGGAAGGCACTGGCGCGGCAACCGTTGCCCGCGGTGTGGGCACCGCTTCTGGTTTTCGTACAAAAGAGAGGATCCAAGCTGCAGTCGCCCCCCCGGCGATTCCAGCCACCAACGCGATCAACAGCAAGAGAGGATCTGACATAGGTCTTTCTCAATCGGCACAATGGAGTCTCTATCATCCATCAACCTTGACCAAACCTGATGACAAATCTGGTCGAATCCCCTTGCTGGGGGATTTTGAAGCCCGCATGCGGCGATTGGGGTCTGCAAATGGGGGTTGGCTGGTTGCGGTTTCGGGAGGTCCAGATTCATTTGCCTTGCTTGATTTGGCCTACCGATCAATGCACCGAACCCCGCGACCACTGCATGCCGTTACGGTACAACACCACCTGCGTGCAGAAGCAGAAGACGAACTGATGGCCGTCCGTGGGTGGTGCGAAGCCCGCAATATTCCCCACCACCGGCAAGACCTTGAGCCTCCGGCCAATCCTGCGGCAGCGCGACACGCCCGCTACCACGCGCTGCAAACCGTCGCGATCGAACAGAAGCTGCCTCATGTTTTGCTGGGCCACCACGCCGACGATCAAGTGGAATCGATCTTGTTGGCCTTGGTTCGAGGCGCTGGCCCCAAAGGCCTCGGAGGCATGCAGGATTGTCGGAACTTGGGCGACGGCATTCAGGTGCTTCGTCCCTTCCTCGAAACGCCAGGCCAAAATCTTCGAGATCACGCCAAGGAACACCAACTGCCGTTCCACGATGAACCTGGGAATCTCGATCCCCAGAGCGCGCGCGGACGCATTCGAACCCTCATCCGTCCTGAATTGGAATCGTTGCGTCAAGGGTGCGGTATGGCCATGGTGAACAACGGGGCCTTGATGCACGCCGCCGGCCAAGCCCTCCAGAAACAAGCGAAACGATTGGCCCAACGTGAAGAAAGAGAGATTTGGCAGCGTGCTTCAGAAGGCTTGCGGTTGGCGGCCCTTCAGGTTCGCGCCCCCAACACCCCCAACACCCAACTACGCCCCTTGTGTCGAGCCATTGCGGACCAAGAAGATCGACCTCGACGCTTTGCGGTGCATGGTGGGGTTATGGAGTTGACCGCACGAGCACTGATGGGGCCCAGACCGCTTTAGTCACCGATCATCGTGCGGCCATTCAGGTACGGCTGCAACGCTGCAGGGATTCGAATTCGTCCGTCCGCCTGTTGGTGCATTTCCAAAATCGGAATCAACACCCGAGGGCTCGCGGCCACCGTGTTGTTGAGCGCGAAGGGATGGCGGATGGTGCCCTCGGCGTCACGGTATCGAAGGTTCAGTCGACGGGTCTGGAAATCAGAAAGTCGTGAAGCCGAGTGCGTCTCACCCCAGTCACCACCCGGGCGGCCTTTCTCATCGAGTTCACCTCGACCAGGCATCCAACACTCGATGTCGGTCATGGCTTCATTCTTTTGCCCCAGGTCCCCCGTACAGCAATCAAGCAGCCGGTAAGGCAACTCCAACGCTTGGAGGAATCCTTCGACAAAACCCATCATCTTTTCATGCCAAGCGCGGTGCTCTTCGGCATCTGCGGCATGAATCACCACCTGCTCTACCTTGTCAAATTGGTGAATGCGATACAAACCAGCCGTATCACGACCCGCGGCACCCGCTTCTCGTCGGAAGCACGTCGATCTTGTGGTGGCGGTGATGGGGAGCTGGTCGAGATCCAAAATCTCATCGGCGTACACCCCCATCAAGCCCACTTCACCGGTACCGGTGAGAAACAAGTCGTGGCCACCGCCACGTTCCTTTTCCGCAACGTGGTACGCCTGATCT
>CALDQF010000219.1 GCA_937911845.1 uncultured Phycisphaera sp.
GTCCAAGGCGGCTCAATCAGGAGGAGACGTCGCTGATCTCACCGCACGCCGTTTGCAAGCACTGATGAGGTGGCAGCAAACCCGTGAAAATGAAGATCAGTTTGGTCAGGAATATTCGACATTTCTTCGTGAGTTTCCTGACCATCCATTTTCGGTCGAAATTCTTTTGCAGCAATCACGAGTGCAACCTCCCTCTCTTGACCTGGTCGAAGGTTTGCTGGGCATTCCCGAAGATTCGCCGCGTTTCCTCGAGGCCCGGAGCAGGGCGGAAGCCTTGGTCTTCGCGTTGTCAAAAAGCAAAAGTCTTCCAATCGAAAAGCATGTTGATCTTGCGCTTGAGTTGCATCGCACTTGGCTTGATTCGTCCAAAATGCTCGACATCGAACGCACTCGTGCTGGTTTGATTCGTGCCCGGCGTCTGCTGGAATCTGCAGGTGATCGAGCCGAGTTTGCTTCGGTCCGGAAAGAGGTCTTGGCTGATCTGTCTGATCTCCGGACGCGGGGAATGGTTGGGATTTCTGACTTGGGGCTGGAACTGGATTTCCGCGCAGTCGAGAGTGCCATCGCCGCCGATGATCTGGAATCAGCTCGGAAGCTGGCCCGAACGTTGGCTTCGGAAGATTCAGAGGGTCGGTGGGCCCAAGCCGCCAACATTCGCCTTGTGCAGTGGGCTTCTCGTCACCCGGGTTCCAAACACACACCTGACATCTTGAGAACGATTGGGCCCAAGGTGCTGGAGGATCTTGAAGCGGGGGACACATCCGATCAGCTTCGACTGTTGATCGCACCCTACTTCCTCCCTGGCCGGCCTGAATTGGCTTACAAAATATTGTCTTCCTTGCGGCCTGAGGGTTCTCAGTTGCTGTCCGCCCAGGTTCTGTATGCAAGGATTTACGGTTTGCAAAGGAAGGATCAGGAAGCCGCCAGCACGTGGTCCAAAATACGTGCCCAATGTTCAGTGGGCTCAGATGCTTGGTGTCAGTCCATGGTTGGTGAAGCAGCGGCTTGGGTACGTCTTGCCGATTTGCAACAGGCTTCACGTTTGCTCGCGCAGCTCCGGGGCTTGGGGCCGGATCCACTGCCCGAGGATGTTGCTGAGCAACTTTCCACACTCGAGCGTTCGTTGGAGGGCACGCCATGAACGCCGTGGTTGAGCACCTTCTGAATCCGAATTTGCCGGACCACGAACGGTTGGGCGTGACGTCTGCGGCCCAGCCTGCTGAGGTTCGTGAAGCTGTGGCACGTATTCGCCGCGCTTTGTTGGACCCCCATCTCACGGACCACTTTCGTCAGCAGGGCCAACTGATTCTTTCTGATCTCGCACCTCGGTTGCACGGAGGCCCTTTGCCTCCAATTATCGCTGCTCCTCCGTCGGATCCCGTTCCGCCCATTGCCCATCTGTCAGCAACTTCAGAGCTGCACCTGACGGTCTTCGACCGTCAACTCTTGGCTTTGCTGTCTCGAGGAGGCTTTCGCGGGTCCGGTCGCCGAAAAGTTCTTGCCCTCGCTCAACGTCACGGGGTGAAGCCAGAGCAGCTCGGCAACATCATGCTGGGCCTCGCCCAATGGACTCAACTGTCCCGAGATCGTCGTTCATCGACAAACGGCGCAAGTTTGGGTTTCCCTGATGCCACATTGCCCTTTGACCGCAAGGCCAACCTCCGTTTGGCGATCGGATTGTCCATCTTCTTGCTGGTTTCGGTTGGGGTGCTCTTGGTGCGTTGGTGGGGATCTGAACCTGAATCCGCATCGCCCACATCCTCCACATCGCTTCAGGTTTTGGCCCAGGAAGAGTTCCGTCCCTCAACTGTGGTTGAAGACAGTCTGGCTTCAGCCCCATCGAAGATTTTGCGTTGGGATCGACCTCCAGGACTCCTTGCTCGAGCTCGGCCTGAAGGCGCCCGCGCGGCCGCTGGTGGATTGCGTTCGATTCGGACCGCGTTGCGTGCGGCCTCTGCTCAGACTCAGTCTGTCGAAAGTACGAAACTGGTTCAGTTTGTTGATCAAGTCGGTTTGGCTTGGCTTGCTGTTTCGGATTCAGAACGAGATGCGGTCGTCCGTGATTTGCTTCCCGTGTTGCTTTGGCAAGCACAAGATGCCCCGGTTGAATTTGGCGGGCTGGTGGGATCTTTGTCCCCGCTACGAGCAACCGATCCCGAATTGCCAAGTGCACGGGCTCGATTGGAAATTCTGGTCGAGTTGGAGCGTTCACCTCGGCTGCCCACCCAAGTTCGTTCGGTGGTTCAGGAAACCATCAGTCGAGCTTTGGGTGAAACCACTGGCCGGCCGTCGAGCGAACCAAGAACCGAATGGATGATCCGTTCAGGCGTGCGTCTGGTTGAGGCGATGAACAACGAACGCGACCGGAGTCAGGCAGCAGCACGCTGGATGGCGCTTCTGCCGGCGGCTGAGGCCAGCCGAGTTGAGGTCGTGATCGAAGTCTTGCATTCCCTGCTCCGAACCGGGCGGATCCTCGAAGAACAATCTCCGAACGGGCTTATGGACTTTTTGGCGTCCATGCTCTCAGTGGTCCCCCCGGGGCATCCTGATTTGCGTGAACTTGTGGTCAGGTGTCATCGTGATCCAACGGTCCGCTCGGGAACCATTTGGGCGTTGGGCAGCCATTTGGCGACCCAAAGATGGGGGGACTTTTTCGACGGGAGATTGGTCTTGGATCATCTGGGTTTGGTGGGCGTGGACCGACAAGCCTCACGCGAGAGGCTCGCGCGCCGGATCTCGGAAGCTTGGCCAACCCAATGGACCCCAGCCAAAGAAGAGAAGGCATTTTGGTCCAACTTCGTGGCCGATTGGCGTGCTCTGCGTGATCGAATCGACGGAGACAGATCAACGGGACTCACCCGGGCAGGCCGGCTGGCCTATGCCAACGGATTGGGACTCGAGGCGTTACTGGGCAGTTTGGCTGAGGCGCGGCGGGGGCTTGATGCAGGTCTTCCCGCGGCACTCCTCCAGCCCACGAACCCGAAACCGATGCCCCCAGAAGCAGACACTGAGCTGCTCAATCGTCTGCAGGCGGCCCGGAGTCGCAGTGCCCGTCGGAGCATCCTCGAACAAGCAGAACCAGTGGTGGCCTCGAGGGAATTGGCCACCTTGCTTCTTGATCTCGTCGCCGACGGATCGCCGACGGAACGCCGTGCGGCAGAGGCCTATCTGCACCGTGGATGTACGGATGATCCCGCGATCCTGATTGCCCTTTCGGATCGGGGTTTGGATCTTTCCGATCGGTTCCTTCGCCCATTTTTTGGGGGTGACTTGCCGGCTGGCCGGCAGGCCCGCGCGGCACGGTTGTTGGTTCGTGCCGCCCTCCCGGGCTTGCCCGACCGGCGGCGTTCGTTGGTGGCTTTGGCTGAGGTGTGGGCCCCTGGTGTGCAAGATCCGCTGCCAGCGCTCGACGCTCTTGTACTGAGGGTTCCCAACCTCAATCCTCCGCTTGCTTTCCCTCGTACGGTGACTGGATTGTTGGAACGTCGCCGTGATGCGGTCCAGGGTTTGGCCGATCATGCAGTTCGGCGTGGCTGGTTGGATCCTTGGGATGTGAAAGCGGTCTTCCAAGATCGAGCGGTTCGTCGACAAAGGTTGCGTCATCCTGAAGCCATCTTGTCTGACTTGGAATGGACTGAGAGCGAGCTGCTTGATCGAGCACTCGCGGTACGGCGAGATGGAAGGCGTCTTGACCGTGCGACGACTGAGGATGCTGTGGCCATACCGATGGAGGTGCCCTCCGTGTATCAGTCTGCATTGGAGGGGCTTCGGCCAGACCGGCCGGACCAGTATTTTGATTTGGCCGAAGTGGTCCTTGATGGAGGAGACCTCTCGTTAGCCCGTTGGTTGTCTGGTGTTGCCGCTCGATTGGATCCAGAAGGTTTCGCGGTTTCAACCGCACTGCTGTACGCCGCAACTTCTGAGCTTCAGACTGACATCGATCGATACCGTCGCTTGGCCAAATCGCTTGGTGCAGAGGGTTTGCCAGCAAGCAACGAAGATCTGATGCAGCTTGCAGATGCGATGCGGGCGGCTCGGCGTTCTACAAGTGACCTCCCAGCCACAATCACGAAGTATGTTGCTTCTGAGCCGACGGATCCCCACGACCCTTCGTTGTTGGTGTTCGAGGCATGGTGCCGATTCGGGGACCGCGTTGTTGACCCGTTGCTCGCCCTGCGTGCGGGGATTCGGCCGCTCCCAGAGGTGTTTCCCACCCGCTTGGAACTGGAATTTGACGGTGATCCCAGCCAACCATGGTTTCGCCGTGGAAGATGGACCAGTTCCCCGGTTTTAAATCCAAGTTCGCGTTAAGCCGTTTGTTCGGTCAGGAATTTCAGCCGGCGACGGGTCAGCTCAAGGAAATCTTCCATGACTTGGTAGCGTTCTATCGTCCACGTGGTTTTGCCATCCAAGTGGTACACCAGCGAGGTCCATGCCCAGTGCGTCTCGTACGGCGGGAGCGTGAGAGAAAGTGACTCGCGTAACTTTGCTCGAACCATTTTGACCGGGAGGCTTTCGACAAACGCTTGATCAGAGGGAAGCGCAATTTGTAAGTCGGTTGGACTTGGGACAATGAGCCCCACAATGTTCTCACTGTGGGAGGGAAGACCAGCGGCCATCCAGACGGGACACCACCGCCAGGTTGGGCCAAACCATCGGACTTCGGATTGGCAGCCCAATCCATCCAGAAATTCCACCATGCGGTCCCAGTATTTCGGTGCTTCCGGGGCGTCGGGTAAGTCCCCACGGAGCTCGCTCATCGTGGGGACGCGGAATCGATCTTCCCATGGCTTGCGTTGATCTGTCATAACCAGACATTGTACGACGCTTAGTCAATTGCCTGCGTGTAGTTCTAAGATTCTTGCCGGAGATGTGGGGGAACTATCGAGTTGACGTTCCGTACCAAAGAGCGAGAGTGGGAATTTCAGCCTAGGAACGCCGCGTCACCTGTTCGGAGGCAACTCCGCCGGTACAGTGGATTCTATGACGACACCCCTTGTGCTTTTGGTTGATGACAATGAAGGCAACCGAGACTTGATGGAGCTCCACTTGGAAGGTCTGCCAGTCCGCTGCGTGGTCGCTTCGGATGGTCAAAGCGCTCTTGAATCCATAACCCAAAGTCGCCCCGACTTGATCTTGCTGGACGTCATGATGCCCAAGATGAGTGGATTTGAGGTTTGTCGGGCGATCAAGAGTGACGAGTCACTCCGAGAGATTCCCGTTGTCATGGTGACCGCGTTGGACTCGGTGGTGGACCAAGATCGCGCGAAGCTTGAAGGGGCCGAGGGTTACATGGTGAAGCCCATCGATCGTGAAGACCTTCGTGCCGAGGTTTGTTCGCGTCTGAACTTGGACGCTTAAGCCACGGACCGTTCGTCTCGAGCGGCACACCAGCCTTCTTCTCTTGGTCCGCACGACCAGCACAGGTGCTGAAGGTAGTCCCTGAGTTCTTCCTCGTTGAATGCTTTGAGCCAGTCCGCACTTGCACTGGGGTTGCGTTCAAGAATCTCCATGACAAGCCGTTCTTTGGTACCCATGTTGAGTGTTCCTTTCGCTCCGGGGTGAATTCTCAATCGGGTGTCGCGCGCGCGGATCGTGAACGCATAACCAGAGTCGGACCTCAATATCTTGCGAGCGCGCGAAATGCGCGCGGCCTGCTCCAAGATGTAGTGGCACTCGTGCTTGGTCGCCCTACATCTAGGGGGGATGTTTTTTGAAGATCCTGGCTCCTAATCGCGGAAGGCTCTATGGCACGTCCGGCAACTGGTGCGGAGGGCAGCCCGAAATTCGGGGGCATCTTGGCCATCTTGAAGTTGAGATTCCAATTTTGTGGCCAGATCAATCGCTTCCTGCATCTTCTTGGGATAGGCCGGGTCCACAGGACCGGCTGATTCTGATGACATTCGGAACAGATCAACCAGGTGAGCGGCATCCTCTTTCTGGGTTCTCGCGTCGGGATCTCCAGGTGAAGGGACCTTTTTCAAGCGATCCCATACTAGATCAATCATCTCACCTTTTCGCCATTAAAGAGTTCAAATCTAATAAACTCAAGTTTATCGAAAGAGATAACAAAACAAGAAGAAATAACAGAATATAATTTATCCGAAATTGTAATAGAAAATAACGAGAATATTAATATTTCAAATATTTTAAGTAGTATTGAAACAAAGGGTTTTAAAACAACAGCAACATTATTAAGCAACTCGATTACATCCTCCCAGGGAGGGGAAATTGGTTGGATGCCTTCAAAGTCTATTTCCACATTATACCTAAAAGAGATTAAAAAATTAAATATTGGAGAAGTGACCAGTCCAATTAACAATAACAACAATATTGTTTTAATTAAACTCAATGATAAAAGAATTCTTAAAAAAGAAAATTTAGATTTGGATAGAATTAAAA
>CALDQF010000220.1 GCA_937911845.1 uncultured Phycisphaera sp.
GCAGTTTTGGGCATTGCCGTAGTCGTTCACACCACCCACGCCCAAGATTTCTTCCATCCGGTCGTCTTGCAGGATTTTGCCCGTGGGGTGTTCGTTAAACAGTAAGGCTTGGTTGATGGCGTGTGGTCCCAAGAAAGCGTCGTCCCAATCGGCGGGGGATTCTTCTTTGTTGAATTGAGGACATGCCTCCAAGCAGCAGCCACAACTCATACATGTGGACATGGTGTAACGCATTTGCTGGTGTTCAGGAGTGTCCAGAGGACCGGACCCAAGATCGTATGTGCCATCAATAGGCACCCATGCTTTTACTCGCTTGAGGTTGTGGAATAGTCTTTCACGATCAACCATCAAGTCTCGAACCACGGGAAATTTATTCATGGGCTCAAGGACGATCTCGTCTCCATCCCGCGGGGCGTACTCGTCAATCAAAGCCGTACAACTCGGACGAACCTGCCCATTGATCACCATAGCGCATGAGCCGCATACTTCTTCGAGACACCCGCAGTCGAACACAATAGGGGTTGAAGAATCTCCATCAACTGTGATGGGATTTGCAGCTACCCGCTGTAGGCAGGAAATCAAATTCATGCCAAGTTCAACTTCTATTTCAAACCGTTCCCAGCGCGGCAGAGAATCTGGGCTGTCTTGACGCAAGACACGCAGAAAAATGGTTCTTTGCCCGGAGACTTTGGTGGTTGGAGCAATCATGGGACGTTTTTAATATAACCCAAGATTTCGACGTTCTCAGAATTCCACATTTATCTTTGGTCCAATCTGATCCGATATTGACGCTAGTGACAAATACGCCCCCTATTTTGCACTTGCTTCGGCCAGCCGATTGGGTGAAAAACGTTTTCGTCCTTCCCGCTTTGGTCTTTTCGTTGCCCCGCATGGTGGAAGATGGCGTCGAGATCGTGCCAGCTCTCTGGGCTACTTTGGCGGCGGTGGCTGGTTTTTGTGCCACGGCTTCTGGTTTTTATGCCATCAACGATGCCCTGGATGCCGAGAGCGATCGACAGCATCCAGTGAAATGCCGGCGACCCATTGCTTCGGGGGAGATCTCCGTCCGGATGGGCTTGGTGATGGGGGTGCTGTTGCCACCACTCTCCATTCTCGCGGCATATTCAATCGATGCTGGCTTAGGCTGGATTCTCCTGACCTACGGCATGCTGCAGGTGCTGTACAACCTTGGACTGAAGCGATGTCATGGGTTGGATGTCATGGCTTTGGCCGGTGGATTCACCCTCCGAGCGGCCGGTGGTGCCGCGGTGATTGATCGCCCCATTTCCGTATGGCTCTTGCTTGAGGTGTTCTTCCTCACTCTGTTCCTCGCCTTCATCAAAAGGCAGTGTGATTTGCAAACGGCCAAGAACAACAACGCCAAAGGATGGAAAAGTCCTGCGGGCTACCACGACGAGCATGAACTTGATTGGGGTACGGGTTTGGCTGGCGGGTTGGCCGTGGTTGTTTTTGTGATGTATGCCACCTCGGGACATGCCCGAGAAGTGCTGGGCCCCGGGTCCGAGGGCTTGGTATTTTTAACGCCCTTTGTGATTTCCGCTTTGCTCCGCTTTCACCGCCGAGCCCGCGAGGGGGCCTCTGACTCTCCTTTGGCCGCGTTGTTGGAAGATCGCATCATGTTGCTGTCGGCAGGGTCTTTCGGCCTTGGGTTGGTGGGCCTGCTCGCCTTTCCTGATCTCCGCGAAGCCTTGGATGGGATTTTGATGACTTCTCCGGAATGAATCGCCCGGTTCTTCCGTCTCTCTCTAGGCTGCGAGGACCATGATGCTTTCCACCATGCTGTCGATGCTCTTTCTGATAACTCTTGGGTGTCCCCCCGAAACATCTCCACATACTGCGGAACCTGTGTCTTCTAAAGGATCCGTTCGAGGCCTTCTGGACCAAGCCGAACGTGTGGCGGCAACTCTGGAATCTTGGACCCGGCCCGCGTTGTATCGCACCGAAAATGATCTCACCGGCGATTCCGTGCTGCGGACCGGTTGGATTTCATGGAGTCGCGCCATGGACAACGTGACTGTGGGATTGTTGTTGGAGTGGGAGGTTGTGGATCGAGCCCGAAGAAAGAAAGTCAAAGACTTCATCCTGCAGGGCCCTTTTCTTTGGGAAGTAGAGCACGAAGGGAAGTTGAGGATCAAACGAAGATTGTCCACCGATGATTCGGCCACCACTTTGGGGGCTTTGGGTCGAGGCCCTTTACCCCTTCCGATTGGAATGTCAGCAGATGCCGTCTTGGCCAAATTCACCGTGACCGAAGGTGTTCGACCGGACGTTGGTGTGTTGGCCAAGATTCAAGACGAGCGTGTTCGCTATCTCCAATTCACCCCCAAAGAAGGCACGCCTTCAGCTGAGGAAATGGATCATGCTGTGGTGGCCTACATGCCCGATGGCTTGCCCCGAGGGGTTCGTGTGGAGCGGCTCAATGGCGATGTTCGAGAGGGACGATTTGATCCCATTCGAGAGGGACAATCGCCGCCGTCCGACTTGAATCAACGCATGGATCCCGAATCAGCACCCCGTGAGGGCTGGACCATCCAGAAGCCGGTGAATTAAGAGGACGGCCTTGCGGTTGCAGTCGCCAGAACCGCGGCCAATTCTCCAGAGGCCACCGATCGCTGTTCACCGCTCTCCAGGTCTTTGAGTTCGATCGGGCCACTGAGGCCTTCTTCGCTCAAGATCGCGGCAAACCGGGCTCGATTTTTGGATGCTTCGGCCAGCAGTTTGCCCACGTTCCGGGTGGTCTTCACACTGGTTCGTGCGTGCAGGCCGGCCCCCCGCAGTGCGCGAAGCAGTTGCCGGACGGCATCTGGTCTACCGCCCGCATCGATCACAAAGCAGTCGGGACGAGGAAGAATGGCAGCTCCTTCCGGTAGCCGGTCCAAATTGTCTAGAACCAAGCCCAAGACCACGTCGCCCATGGCAAAACCACACGCTGGCGTTTTGGGTCCACCCAAGAGTTCGATCAACTCGTCGTACCGGCCCCCGCCGGCGATGGCACGTTCAGCTCCACGGCACTCGTGGACTTCGAAGACCGTGCCGGTGTAATAGGCCAAACCACGAACAATGCCCGGGTCAAACGTCACCCAGTCTTCAAGGCCCGCATCACGCAGGGGAGAGGCCAAATCAAAGAGGGGTGCCAGACCTTCGGTTTGAAGTCCCAAGGCACTCATGGTCTTCACCAGCGCATCGGTGGTGCCAGAAGAAGAAAGAACTGCGTCCAACTTCGAGATTTCGTCCGGTCCTAGACCCAGCGGCTGGGCTTTGGTCGCGAACACTTCTGGGGGCATCTTTTCTTTGCGGTCAAGCAGGGTGAACGCCTCATGCAGCTGATTTTCATTGACGCCCAGACCTTGGAGGACCGACGCCGCGGCATCACGGTGGGACAGTCGAATGGTGACATCACCCGGTCGAAGCCCAAACCGTTCCAGAGTTCCAGCCAGAAGCCCAAGAAGGTCCAACTCGGCGTTCATGGAGGGGTCTCCAATCACGTCGGCATTCCACTGCAAAAACTCACGCAATCGACCACGTTGTGGTCGTTCGCCGCGGAAGAAAGGACCTATGCCAAACCACCGCAAAGGCATGGGTCTTTGCCGGACAGCATCGGCGGCCAACCTCGCCACGGTCGGGGTCAGTTCTGGTCGAAGCGCGTAATCGTCGTCCCCTCCTGATCTCCGGAAAGAGAACAGCTCCGACACAATCCCATCACCACTCTTGGTGGTGTACAGCGAGAGATGCTCAAACGTTGGACCGTCAACTTCCTCGAACCCATGGTTCGTTGACACCATGCGCCAGCGGTCTTCAATCCACTGACGTTGGGCAAGATCTTCCGGGAGGAAGTCGCGGGTGCCTTTCGGCGCCTGAAAACCTGCGGCCATGCCACAAGTGTACGTCCTCGGCGTTAAAGAAAGAGTTCGACAAATCGACTTCGTGTTCGAAGTCTGGCAAGAAGTTGCCGGTGCAGTTCTCCAAGCAGCTGGCTGACCCTCGACTCACTAAGCCCAAGGACCCGGGCGGTTTGAGCCATGGACAATGATTCGCCGTAGTACAACGCCACCATGGTGCGGGTCCGGACATCAAAAGTGCATTCGAGCCAATCCAGCAATTCAGAGCGTGCATCAAAATGGGTTTGAGCGGGAGGGAGGCATCCTTCTGGTTCTGGCTCGTTGGCCGACATCACGCTGATGGCCACGGCGGCCCCCCGGGTGGACCAGGTCTGCACATGGAAGATTCGATCGGGATTGAGTCCGGTCAGTCGGCCCAGCACTTCGTCTTCCGGCTCGAATCCATATCGAGTTCGGAATTGATCGGCGGTGGTTTGAACTTTCCGGACATCCGCGCGGGCTCCTCGTGAGAGCAGATCTTCGCGGCGAAGCCAATCGTGGATCGATCCGCGAATACGCTGTTTGGCATAGGGGCGGAAATCATCACAAACCCGGTTGTCGAACCGTTGCAATGCGTCGTGTAATCCGAGATAGCCAGCTTGCTCGAGATCGCCCAGATCCACTGAAGGTGGAAGTTGCCGGTGTTGGGCCCGGGCAATGGGCTGGACCAGTTCCGAAAAGTAGTGATGCAGCAATTGGTCACGTGCGGCAGGACAAGCCACGTGCATCCAAGCTGCCCAATCATCGCGCAGGGCGCTCGGTTGCCGCCGAACGTCCCCTCCCTGATTGTGGGGCATGGAGATTCCTTTCAGTTGCCGACGGCCGTCCGTGGCCGACATACAGCCCATCGGACGGTCTTGGCCAATCTCCACACAGATCTTGAAAAAATTTTAAGCGCGAGGCAAAATCAGGTCAACGATCAAGCCAAGGACCAGTCCCAAGCCGGTGATACCCACAGTGACTTGCACGGTGAAAAGCCCAACCTCTGGCCAATACCGTTTGAAGTCCGGCAGTCGCCAAGCTTTGTAGACCATCCCAACACCAAATGAGAACGGGATGATGGTCAGCCACCAGATTTCTTGGAGTGCGTGCCACGGATCAATGAACGGCATCAAACCGCTCCCTTCGGCGTGGCGAAGCCCGCTTCCAAGATCAACACCAGATTCATGAGGCCTCCGAGGGCAATGAACAAAGTGCCCACTTCGTTCACGTGGGACAAGCCTTGTCGACGGACGGCGTCCATAACTTCTGGGTCTTCCGCCAGCCACCGTTCACCCAGCGAGGGGGTTCGCTCCCAAGAGATGTCCTGAATTTCTCGCCCATTGATGCTGGAGAGTCGACTGCGAGTGAAGTCAGTAGCGAAGGCAATGGGACCATTGAACGCTTGGGCATAAAACCAAATGCCGTCATGCTTTCGATCTACGGCGTCCAAGCCGCCGATCAGCAAGCCTGAGAGGTACAAGAAAAGCACCCCTCCCATTGCTCGTAGGCCGCGAGCGTATCGACGCTCCGCAAAGTATCCGCCTCCTGGCCAAAGCCAAGCGAAGAGCATCCGGTCCGGTTTCATCGCAGATCGAGCCATACCACTGGCACTATCGGCATAACCCGACCTGCTCCCACTGATTTCGATCGAGTTCGCTGCATGTGGGGACTCTTGGGGGCGATAGGGGATGTGATGAGCACTGAACCCACCCGATCTCGCCCCACTGTTGTTGACCGCCGTCTTGGCATGATGCGTCGAGACACCCCACCGGATACCAACTTGGAACGCCGCCGTGGTCCCGGTCGTCGACGGTCAGATTTCCGTCGTGACGCCGATGAGGGCACTTTTGACACGGAACAGATGTATTTTTTGAAAGCGATAGAAATGTGGCGACGTGAGGTCAAATTGTTTGACGGTGCGGTCCCCAGCTGGGATCAGGTACTGCAAGGAATTCGGTGTGTTGGGTATCGCCGCACCTCGACCGACACCGTTCGTCTGAATGATTCTCCATCGCTTTCGCCTGAGTCGGAGCAAGCCAGCCTTGAGGCTTCAGTCATCGAGCAAAATCGATTTCAGTGCGTCATGGAGATGTTCAGAGAGGTCACTGATGTCCACCTGCCGCAGTGGACAGATGTGCTTGAGGTCATTCGTCGGATGGGATACCGGAAGGTCCAGCCATGTGGTTTCGATCTGCGTGGTCGAATTGAAGAGTTTCAGGAACGGCCTGATGCACCAGCTCGGGTGGATCGGTCGGAACGAGAGGCCTCAGACGATCAGCTGGGTTTTTTGAAGCAATCCGAGTTCTTTTCAAAGTAACTCTCGCATTCGCACGGAGGGTCGTAAGAACAAGACCCAAGTGGCCCAAGGCTATGGTGGGTCTCTTGTGCATCTTCTATTTTGTTGGTGGGCGCTTCTGCCCAGGTGGATCGAATCTGAACAAGAAGTATCAGATGGTCAACCGCCGTCTTTGAACCAGTCGGCGTTTTTGTCCACATAGACCTTCCACTCATCGGGAAGATCCTCTTCAGGAAAAATGGCTTGGACTGGACACTCGTCCACACACAAGCCGCAGTCAATGCAGGTGTCAGGATCGATAAAGAGTTGATCCGCACTGCCGTTTCGATCGTCAGACGGGCCAGGGTGGATGCAGTCCACAGGGCAAACATCAACACAAGCGGTGTCTTTGGTTCCTACACAGGGCTCAGCAATAACGTGTGCCATAGCATGTCCAGCTTCGGAAAAGACTTACCGCGAAATTGAACATGGTCCACAAAAAAGAAGCGGGGAGCCCCAAAGGACTCCCCGCGACGTTCTTGTGACGCAGCTTGGATCAGCGGCGGCGTGTGGCCTTCTTACGTGTGGCCTTCTTCTTGGCTGCCTTCTTAGCGACCTTCTTGCGAGTGGTCTTCTTGGCAGTTTTCTTGGCTGCCTTCTTGGCAACCTTGCGGGTAGCCTTCTTGGCTACTTTGCGAGTGGCCTTTTTGGCCGTCTTTTTTGCCACCTTGCGGGTAGCTTTTTTGGCTTTTTTCTTTGCCATATTTAGGTTCCTTACTCTGTACAACTCGGTCGGAGTCATAGTCGGACAAAGTTGCAACGACGCCGTTGCAAAGAGAAGTTGTATCACAGTCGGGCCAAGACTGAAACAAACTTGAAGAAAACCTGCAAGTTCTGGTTACTCAAAAGGAACAGATATGCACCATCAAGCACTCGAACACGTCGACTTTTTGTGCTCACCAGAAGCGCCTCGCAAGACTTTTGCGCTGCAATGGAGCGTACCTCTTGGTTCCGCACGAGGGGAGCTTGAGCGAGATGGCTTGTCTCCTTTGCATGCTGAATTGGCGCAGCGTGGAGGTGGTGGCCGTGAAGCCAAAGACTTTGCATATGCCCTTGATGAGCTTGGTGTGCGGCGTTCGATTCGCCTGGGAACGCACTTTTTGCATGTTGACACGTTGGGCCTTCCCGAAGCTCTGTTGCCTGCCCTCTCCCTCTGTGCAGACGTGATCCGAGAGCCCAATATCAACCCTGAGAACCTTCAATCAGCGAAATTATTGGTAAATCAAGGTCGTCGAAGCATTGAAGATGATCCTGGCGAACTGGCTCGCGACCACTTGCGCCGTTTGCATGCCCCGGCACCTTTCGATCGAAGTGCTTACGGGTGTGAAGAGGTGGTGGAAGCAGCCAATCCAGAAGCGCTGCTTGAAGACTGGGCAAACTGGAGCGGCTGCCGAGGAGGGCGTGTTGTGGTTGCCGGTCAGCTTGATCCTGCACAAGTG
>CALDQF010000221.1 GCA_937911845.1 uncultured Phycisphaera sp.
CCGGACGATCCCTTTCCAGTGGTGGAAACCGAGATCGGTCGACTTGGGGCCGCCATCTGTTACGACTGGCTGTTCCCCGAGACCCTGCGTGAGCTGGCTTTCAAAGGTGCCGAAGTGCTGGTTCGGGTGAGCGCGTACATGGATCCTTGGGGCGCGACAGCTCCGATGGATTGGTGGACGCTTTTCAATCGAGCCCGTGCCGCGGAAAATACGGCCTGCGTGGTGGCCTGCAACCAAGGTGCTTCCTTGGCTGGTTACCCACCCTTCTCTTGGCCTGGAGGTTCGATGATTGTGGATCACGATGGTCGCATCATGAGTCAAGCCGACCCCGGCGAAGGGGAAAAGATCGTGGTGGGTCCGGTTGACGTGGCCGCGGTTCGAGACGCCCGCTCTCGTCGTCGTGGTCACGACATGCGATCTCATCTCCGTCGAAGTGTGCATGGTCTGCCTCCGGGGCCAGGTTTGTTGCCCGCCACGGAGCACCCCATTACCCCGGAATCTTTGGAGGCTCGTCTTTCTAGAGCGAAGGGCGAATTGCCCGATCAACAGTAATCCTTATGCGTTCACTTTTTTTGCTGCTGTTTGTGCTCGTGGTTGTGGCCTTAATCGGCTGTGTCGAACGCGCCCCGCTGTACCAGTCCAATGATCCTGAAATCGCTCGGCGAAACGACAAAGGCGTCATGCTGATGGGGCGGTATGACTACGACGGTGCCTTCAAAGCGTTCGCGTCGTTGTTGGAGGACCACTCTCAGTTGTTGGATGTGCGGACCAATTTGGCCTTTGCCCAACTCAACCGTCAGCGCGATGGTGACGAAGCAGCCGCCATTGCATTGTTTCGATCAGTGTTGGCCGATGATCCATCTCACGAACGGGCTCGGTATGGATTGGGGTTGCTCTTGGTTCGGGCGGGTGAAGAGGAAGAGTGCCGAGAAGTCTTCTCAAGTTTGGCCGAGGACGTTCCAAACGACCCCTTTGTGCAGTATTTCTTGGCTCAGGCCATTGAGCCGGAGCAGCCAGAGCAAGCCGCGGCGGGCTACAGCTTGGTGTTGGAACTCGATCCCCTCTTGCGATCGGCGGTGTACCGAAGATCCCAAGTGCGTCGCCGTTTGGATGACGTCGAAGGTGCGGAGGAAGATTTTGAACTGTTCATGGCCTTGCAGGATCACCCCCAAGCTCGCACCGTCGAATGGAAGTACACCCGCTTGGGCCCACTCGGCGAAGTGGTTTCGTTGACGCCCGACACCGAACCAAAGCAAAAGCCAGAAGGTGGCTTGTTCGCACTTTCGCAACCGTTGAACATTGAAGGGGTTGAGGGCGTGAAGAACTGGTCAGCACCTTCGGCCATCGTGCCTGCGGACTTCGACGGGGATGGTCAGCTTGACATGTTGTTGTGCAACGCACTTGAAAACGGCACGAGCCATGCGTTCTTGCAAGGTGACGAATCAGGAGCCTGCTTTCAGTATCTGCCTGAGCATCCTCTTGTTCAGGTCGGAGGGCACGCGGCCGTGGTGGCCGACCTTGACCACTCTGGAGGCCGTGAAGTGGCCTTTGTTTCGGGGTCCTCAACTGGCATTCAACTTTGGCAATCCACCGAAGAAGGAGTTGTCCGGGTGGTCGACGAGGCCTTGGCTTTGGCGCCTGCCGCCCAAACCATCCGGGCCACTGATGTTGATCACGACGGTGATCTTGACCTTTTGACCGAGTCGGGCCTTTTCACCGCCAACGGTGATGGTTCATGGCGACGCCAAACTGAGGGTCTGGAAGCGTTGTCCTCTGAAGCAGTCTCGGTGTTGCCGATGGACTTGGATCAAGACCGAGACCGCGACTTGGTTGTGGTGGGGCAGCAAGGGTTGTGGGTCATCCGAAACGACCGCATCTGGCAATGGGAATCGCTTCAAATTGACAACGAGCCCGCCCAAGCGGTGGTGGGGGGGGACCCAAATGCTGATGGGGTGATTGATTTGTACGTTCTCCGGTCCGAGACTTTGGACCACTTCGAGGTTTTGCGAGACCTGTCGATGGTTCGGAAGCATCGAACCGAACTCAAAGGCATGCATTCGATGATGCTGGCTGACTTTTCTGGTGATGGACGTTTGGAACTGTTCTGTTCCGGGGACAGTTCCGCCTTCGTCTTTTCCATTGACGATAGCGCGGCGTTGGACGCGCTTTTGAATGAGTTTGCGTACAGCGCGGTGAGGGTGCGTCCCGTGACTCTGGATCCCGAAGCAGGACCAGGCCTCTTGATGGTCAAGTCCAATGGTCCGTACTTTTATGGTCCCGGGAAAGGACGCTTTTCCTTTGCCTCAGTGGAGTTGACCGGCGAAATCGATGCGGGCGATTCAATGCGTTCGAACGCCGAGGGTCTCGGCACTCGACTTCGCG
>CALDQF010000222.1 GCA_937911845.1 uncultured Phycisphaera sp.
CTCTCCGACGGCCTCCGCGCGACGGGCGGCAAGGACACCGCGGCGGTCGAGCTGCCCGAGATGGACGCCGCGACGCGGTCCCAGGTCGTAGCGTTGCTGGCGCGAGAGCACGTCGGCCGTCCGCTGGGATTTCTGACGCGGGCGTCTTTTTGGCTGAGCGCGAGCTTCATCGTGGGATGGCTGATCCTGATCGTCTTCGGCCTCGAAGCGCTGTTGGTTCGGGTAGAGCTGTTGAGCATGTCGATCGAGGTGCCGTTGGTGATGACCGCCGTGGGGTTGGCGTTGGTGACGCTCCCGATCGCGACGCGCGAGTTCTTTGACCGAGCGCGAAAAGAGCCAGAGGTCTCGTGATCTACGCGGCCGGCTTGGCTTCCAGGCCGGCGGGTGAGGGCATACGCTCTGCAGCGTGACCGTCGTCGAGCTACCGACCCCCGAGCAGCTGGAGCAGCGCTGCGTCGAGCTCTTCGAGCTGTGGCGGGTGCTGGACACGGACGTCGAGGTGACCTGGAACGCGCGGCTCTCCACGACCGCTGGCCGCGCCAGGAACCCCACTCTCCGATCAGACCGGAGAAGTGCTTCGCACACTCAAAGTGGTCAGAGAGGCCCAAACGTCTGACGAAAACACCATTGGATCATGCATTGTTTCCATGACCCACCATGTTTCAGACCTTTTGGTTCTTCGATTGCTCATGAAAGAAGTGGGATTCGCAATCGATGATCAGCGAACCCCCCCCGTGGTCCCTCTCTTCGAAACCGTGGAGGACTTACACCGTGCGCCAGATCTTCTCCAAGGCATCCTAAACGAACCCACATTGTCTCCCCGCGGAACTGAACCCGTTGAGATCATGCTGGGCTACTCCGACTCGAACAAAGACGGGGGCTTCCTTTCTGCAAATGTTGCTCTGCATGAAGCCCAAAAGGCCATGTCGGAAGTCGCCAAGGCCTTAGGAAGATCCATTCGATTCTTTCACGGCCGAGGCGGGACGGTCGGACGCGGAGGCGGCCGTGCGGGCCGTGCCATACTTGCCTCACCAGCCGGATCGATGCATGGCCAGATCAGATTTACCGAACAAGGAGAAGTCATCAGCTTCCGGTACGCCTTGCCTCAAATTGCCCACCGGCACCTTGAACAAATCGTCTCGGCTTCCATCCTTGCGTCTGATGATGGACATGAAAACAACCATGAGTTGGACTCATCCATCCTGCAAGAATTGGCCGAGGTATCCATGCGGCATTATCGCGATCTTATTGAGGACGATGACTTTTGGCCTTGGTTCTCTGCATCCGCTCCTATCGAAGCCATTGCGGGACTTCCCATCGCATCTCGACCGGTGTCACGCGCTACCGGCAGTCGACTTCAATTCGAAAATCTTCGAGCCATCCCTTGGGTCTTTTCTTGGATTCAAATGCGAGTCCTAGTCCCCGGTTGGTTCGGACTTGGCACGGCCCTCGAGCAACTGGAACCCAGCAAACTCAAGCAGTTCAAGGCCCATGCCAAGACCGATCCTTTCATCAATACGGTGCTGCAAAACGCAGCACAAGAAATGGCCAGAGTTCGACTACCAATTGCCCGCCTGTATGCCGAGAGTGGCCCAAATGGTGCTCAATTCGCAGAAAGAATCGAGGAAGAGTTCACGCGTGCTTCCAACGTACTGCTTCATGTATTGGATCAACCGACTCTTCTGTCTCACGCTCCCGCGATTGAGCATGCCATCCAAGAACGAAACCCTTGGACCGACATTTTGAATTTGATCCAAATGGAGTGCCTGCGGCGGCAAAGCAGGGGTGAAGATCACCCCCAGATCAATGCCACTCTACAAGCCGCGGTGAACGGCATCGCCGCGGCGATGCAGTCCACAGGATAAAACGCGCCCGGAGGGGTTCGAACCCACGACCTGCGATTTAGGAAACCGCTGCTCTATCCAGCTGAGCTACGAGCGCTTGGAGGGTCAGATAGTACCCCACTTGGTTCTCATGAAATCACCGCGTTTGCGGCCTTCACAATCATTCGTTCTGGCATCAGATTCAGGAAAAATAGGCATCGTGAGGCTGGGGGAATGTTGTCGATCTAAAATAGAGCCATGTTTCGTGTACTTGTGGTTTCGGGAATGCTTGGGCTGACTGCCTGCGATCAATCTGGCTCAGGATCAACCCCTCTGCCAGTTCAATCTGTGCCCAGACCTCCGGCCACGGCGACAAAGATGCAGTACCAACAGTTAACACCTGACCTCTTGGTCGGACCACGTCCGTCCCGAGAACAAATAGAGGAACTGGTGGCATTGGGCATCAAGAAAGTGATTTCTGTGGATGCCCTCCCGCCTGAATCCAACCTTTGGGGAGAATCCATCCAAGTCCGCCACTTTCCATTGGGCTATCGCGATCTCCCAAGGACACACCAACTGAGGCTTGCTCGGGAACTCTCGATTCACCCCATCAGAACGTACATTCATTGCCATCACGGCAAGCACCGCGGGCCCGCCGCGGCCTTGGCCACCGCGAGGGCCTTGGCCACCGCGGGGCCGTCCGCCGCCTCGCCCCGCATCGCCCGGTCGAGGCTGTACATGCTCGGGCAGTGCCACAGCGTCCATCCGGCGACGGCGGCGCCGTCCGCCGCGGGC
>CALDQF010000223.1 GCA_937911845.1 uncultured Phycisphaera sp.
GTTCGATTCGTCCGAGCTCGTGGAACTCAAGAAGACAGCCTTCACCGGTGCCGCTGGCGGCGGTGGTGGCGGCTTCGGCGGTCCTGGCGGTGGCGGCGGCGGCGGCGGTGGTGCCGGCGGTGGTGGCGGTGGCGTCGGGAACTTCGCTGGTGAGATCGAACTGCCCATCATCGCGGTCAACCAAATCCGCACCACGGTTTCCGTGCCGGATAAGGGCACCGTCATGCTTGGTGGCCAACGTCAGGTCGACGAGTTCGAAACCGAAGTTGGTGTTCCAATCCTCTCCAAGATCCCTTGGGTCAACCGGTTCTTCACCAACCGAAAGCAATCTAAGAGTGAAAAGACGGTGCTGTTCCTGATGCGGCCTGAGATCATCATCCAAGAAGAGACCGAAGATGTCCTCTTCCCGGGCCTCTCTGAGACCCTTGGATACGGCTCTACGATCCGCTGAGGCACTTCTTACACGTCCCCTGCTCGCTGGGGCCACCGGTTGCCTTCTGATTCGTTCAGAGAACCAACCGCTGGCTTCAGCGAGCTTTTTCATGAAATAAGCCCCTGAATTGGTCGATGTAGGGATCATGACCTCCCACCCTTTTGATCAAAATCTAGATCAACCCATCGAATCTACGACCTTTGGTGACGTCAGCATTGTTGGTTTTCAAACCGGCTCCCTGCTTGATGAATCTCTGGTGCGGGCCTTCGAACGCACAGCGCTGAATGCCGCCGTCACCGTGGACCGTCCCAAGTTGATTGTCGATTTTGAGGGGGTGGTCCATTTGACGTCTGCCGCCCTTGGCGCGTTGTTGACCATCCGGCGTGAGGTTGAAGGTCGACAGGGAACATTGATCCTCGCCAGTCTCAGCCCTGCCATTGACGAAGTCTTCGACATTGCTTGCTTGCGTCCAGTGTTTGTCTTTGCGCCAGACCGTTCCGCGGCGATTGATCTTTGCCAGGCGTAACCGGCCAGCAGTTGGTGCGATCCTTTACGGGCTCATTGTCGGAAGTGGTCCAATCCACTCGTGATTTCGTCCTTCAGGGCGATTCTCTGAATGGCATAAGCCAAGAACTGATTTTCGCCATTCGACTTGCCCTCGAAGAAGCCGTGACCAACGCCCATCGGCACGGTCATGGGGGGGATCCTGATCGACCAATCTCAATTGCGTTTTCCAGACACGGTGACGATCTGATTTTGGAGGTTGCCGATACTGGGGATGGATTTGATCTTGAGTCCGTTCCTGATCCAAGAACTCCGGAAGGGCTCGAACGATCTTCCGGTCGAGGGCTGCTCTTGATTCGTGCATTCATGCATCAAGTGGAGCACCTTGATGCGGGCCGCCGCATCAGGATGCGCCGATGCTTGGAGCCAGCACGCTCTTCTTGATCATTGGGCCAGCACCAAGATGTCATAGAAGACGTGGGTCAATACTGCGATGGCCAGTCCTCGGTATCGATACAACACCGCGAGCCAAATGCCTCCAAGGGTGTACACCAGCAGGCCTGTCACATCGAACCCATCGAGCACGGGGGCGTGGTAGCACGCGAAGAGAATCCCCGAGAGTCCAATGAGGTACGGCATCACTTTGGTCCGAGACATTCCCAGGAACGTGAAGCACACATGGGCAGCCGCTTCGATCAGCAGCAGCCGGAATACCAGTTCCTCGTAGAGGCCAGCTGATAAGGCCAAGGCGAGTCCCCCAGTTTCAACCGTTGCGTACGGCACCAGAACGCCAATGAGGACGCCCAGTCCAAACAATGGGACGGTGCACAGCGCTGCTTCCATTCCCATTGCGATCATGAACCAAGGGGAGAATCGCCAAGACCTTTTTTGTTGATGGTGTCGAAGTAAGCAAAGCCAAATGACCAAGATGGCCAAGACTGGGGTGGCGTTCGTCAAACCCAGCAAGGACAAAAAGTCCTGTAGCCGGTCTTGGGCCAGCGTCGGCATGGTGTGCGTGATTTTCTCAAGCACCAAGTGTCCACCAGCGACGCCGCAGAGGGTCAAGGTGGCTGGGGCGCCGATCTTGGTCTCCAAGAGGTAGCGCTCGAGATTCTTCGGAAGGTTCACGAGAATGAATCTTGTCTTGGTCCATCCTGAAACGCAAACGGGTCGCCTTGAAGGCGACCCGTCGGTGTTCCATTGATCGGTTCAGCCGCAAAGCTAAAGCAAGAATTAGGCCGCGGCG
>CALDQF010000224.1 GCA_937911845.1 uncultured Phycisphaera sp.
ACGGCCATTGTGATGCAGGCTCTGCTCACGGTTCCGGCCGAAGATGCTCGGGCCAAAGACCGGAATTTGGCGATGGAGCGAGCCCGCGCGTTTTTGGTCGAGGCTATGGACCATCCCGGCATGGCTCATATTTTCTCGGAGACCTATGACGTCCGAGGCTGGGGATGGTGTTACGCCCTCGAGACCCTGATCAAGCTTCGACGGGACGATCTCGTCCCAGAGGCTGCACTGGCGTCTCATCAACAAGCTGAACGTCATGCACTGGAAGGCATCTTGGTCACAGAGATCAAATCTGGAGGCTGGAATTATTCTCGTCGTTCTGGGTTTGCCTCAGGAACCTCGGGTGAATCTTCTCCATTCATGACCGTCCCAACTCTCCGGGCCCTTCGATTGGCGATGCAACACGGCCACGCCGTCCCGAAGGAGGTCCTGGAACGCGGTACCGCGGCGTTGGTCCGCTCCCGCACCAAGGCGGGAGGCCAAGCTTATGCAGGAAGCCGCCCCGACCCTATTCCAGGAAGTACTGGTCGAATGTTGGCGGTCGAGTCGTACCTGGTGGAGGCCGGATCTGAGGATCTTTCGAAGTTGCGCGGTGCTCTTGATGCTTTTTTTGCCCATTGGGACCGATTGGAAGAACGGCGCCAGCAACGTGGTACGCACGTGGCTCCGTTTGGCGTCGCGCCGTACTACTTCATGTACGCCCATGAGCAGGTTTCTCGAGCGATCATGCTCCTGCCTCGGGGTGAGCGAGGTGAATACGCCCGGCTGTTGCGGGCCCGGCTGGAGCAGGTGCGAGACCCTGGAGGGACTTGGAATGACCGCGATCCCACCGATCCCAGATTGGTCCGTACGGCAAATTACGGCACCGCTATGGCTTTGATGAGTTTGGATCGTGTCGCTGCGGTGGCTGATCCTCGTGAAGCCCGCAGTCGGTAAGACGTGGTGCTCTAGGAGGTCTCTCTGAGTTCACTCAGGAAGGGGTTGGTCTGCCGTTCCTGACCGATGGTGGTGCTGGGGCCATGCCCGGGATACACACGTGTTTCGTCAGGTAGCGTGAGCAAGCGACGCAGTGAAGCCACCATGGCCTCTGGTTGGCTGGTTGGGAAATCTGTTCTCCCGATCGAGCCTTGGAACAGGGTGTCTCCACCGATCAAAACGCCGCAGGCCTTGAAGTACAACCCGACCGACCCAGGGGAATGGCCTGGAAGATGCCAAACCGTTGCCTCTTCAGTCCCAACCGAAATGGTCTGCCCATCCACAATGGTGTCGGTTGCGGGTCGAGTGGTGACGTCGAATCCTGAGAGCGATGAGAGGTTCATCTCAGGCCGGTTGAGCCAATCCTGTTCCTCGGGGTGGACCAGAAGCGGTGGATCGTCAAAGTGGCCGCTTACGGCATCGATGCCAGCAATGTGATCCACGTGGGCGTGGGTCAGGATGATCTGCTTCACCTGCAAGCCATGTTCTTGGAGGTGCCCAAGGAGCGGGGAGGGGTCCATCCCCGGATCGCAGATGGTCACATCACGGTTCGTGCTTTGCAGAATCTGAGCGTTGGTTTGCCAAGGTCCCAAAGGTATTGAATGGACGTCGAAAGCCATGATCCGTGGATAGTATCCCCCTGTGCCCAGAGTCCCACGCATGTTGTTTTCAACCGCCCTGATGGTGATGGCTGGCTGCTCGGCACTGGACACCATTCAAGAAGACTTCGGTGCGTTGCAAGAAGACACCAGCCTTCTGGTGGAAAATTTCATCAACCCGGTGTCCGCTGAGTCAAGAAGGTTGAAATCTGAGCGTCCGGATGATCGTCGTGAGGCTCTCTTCCGAGTGACCTATCAATCGTGGGGAGACAACGACGCCTTTGGTCCGGTGTATCGCCTTATGGCGGG
>CALDQF010000225.1 GCA_937911845.1 uncultured Phycisphaera sp.
GTGTCCACCCGGTAGCCGTCGATATCGAGGGTCCGAACTCGGCCGCCGATCTCAGCCGACTGTTCGAGCACCAAGACCTCTTGACCGGACCGTTGCAGAGTTCTTGCTGCGGCCAAGCCGGAGAGGCCGGCCCCAATCACCACCACCGTCATCGTTCAGATTTCCTGTGGAGTGCATCACGAAGAGCGTCTTCGAGATCTGGGGTCAAAAATGAAGGCCCCTCTTCCAGTCTTCTGGTGGGTATCACGCGGGTTGATGCGAGCAGAGCTTCTTTGGCCATGTCGCCGAACAACAACTGCACGGCCCAACGCGGCGTGGGCAACCATGCGGGACGCTTCAGTGCCTTTCCAAGTGCTGAAGCAAAATCTCGTTGTTGGATGGGCTCGGGCGCGACCACGTTGTGCACACCGCGTACGTCCTCAACGGGTGCGGTGCAGAGATGCATGATGTGACGAACTGCGTCATCGAGGCCAATCCAACTTTGCCAGTGGCGACCCTGGCCCAAAGGGCCACCGAGACCAAGTTGAAATGGAGGAAGCATTTTGTTGAGTGCGCCTCCAGAACGATCCAACACCAATCCAAATCGCAAACAGGCGCTCGCCATTGTGTTGCTCTGGGCGGCTGACTCCCAAGCGGCGCAAAGGTTCGCCAAGAACCCATGTCCCGGTGAAGATGATTCGTCAAGGATGTCGTTGTCACGGTGTCCGTACCAGCCAATGGCGGAGGCACAGAGGAAACGCTTGGGCGGGTCGTTGCGTTCTTCAAGAGCCGCACGAAGATGCGCTGTGGATTCCACTCGACTTTGCCACAAGAGATTCTTGCGGGCGGTGGTCCATCTTCGATCAGCAATCCCCGCACCGGCCAAGTGCACCACCGCATCGAGACCTTCCAAGTCAGGGTGGTCCGCAAGGGCAACCCCTGGATGCCACGGGATTCCAGATCCTTTGGATTCCGGGCGAACGAGCGTAAGAACCTTGTGCCCTTCGTCAGCCAGGCTCTTTGCAAGAGCCGAACCGATCATTCCTGAAGCGCCACTGATCAAGACACGCATGTTTTTTGATTATCCAATGCGGACCTGGGAAAGACCACCATCGACCCCAAAGGTTTGGCCAGTGATCCAGCTGTTGGCCGGATCCAACAGGAAGGTCAACATGTTGGCCACGTCTTCGGGTGCTCCAATTTTGCCCAAGGGATGCATGTTTCTCGAATGCTCCAAGGTTCGTTCGGAGGCGGTGATTCTTGAAGCCAGAGGGGTGTCCACCAGACCTGGGGCAATGGCGTTGATCCGAATGCCTTTGCGGGCATAGGTCGCAGCGCTAGAACGAACGAGTCCTTCCACGCCTCCCTTGGCTGCCGCAATGGCCTCGTGGTTGGGCAGTCCCATGCTTGCTGCCGCCGAACTCATCAGGACGATGCTTCCACCATCAGTCAGAAGACGTATGGCGGCTCGGGTCACCGAAAATGCCGTGGTCAGATTCCGAAGAATGGTTTCTTCGTATTCGGGCTGGGAAGTCATGGTGATCGGCTTGAGGAGAATCGATCCAGCCAAGCAGGCCACCGCATCCAATCCTCCCATGCTTTGGCTTGCCGCTTCTAGGGTCTTGGTGGTGGCTTCAAAATCATTCGCCTCCAGCAAGTGACCCTCGCAACCCAGCGTGGCGGTGGCAACTTTTAGCCGTTCTGGATCTCGGCCCGTGATACAGACCCGAGCCCCGCGGGCCATGAGTTGGGATGTGGTGGATTGGCCGATGCCACCTGATCCACCAATGAGAACGATTCGGGTGCCTTGCATGGACGATGCTAGGCAAGATCGGGGGGATTGGTCGAATTGGGCGTGACAACCGATTCAGCCGCTCCAAAGCCTGTATTTACAGACATTTTGGGTATAAATGGGACGATTTGCTCTGAGCCGAGTGTCTTAGGTCTATGAATAGGGTGCTTATGAAGCAGTTGCTTTCCCCTAAAGACTTGGCCCGAGCCACCGGCGTCAGTGAATCCTCGCTGAAGCGATGGGCAGATTCCGGCCGTCTGGAATGCACCCGCACTGCAGGCGGGCACCGCAGAATCCCTTTGGCCGAGGCCGTCCGGTTCATCCGTGAGTCCAGCATCTCCGTGTTGGACCCCTCGATGCTCGGCATCACTTTGCAAAATCGGCCAGTCCAAAGCACCGAGGAGTCGAACGAGTACTTCAGTGAACTGGTCTTGTCGGGCCGTGAAGAAGAGGCCATAGGTTACCTCTCGAACGAATACCTCTCCGGCACCGGCTTCGCCAGCTTGTGCGATGGTCCGGTTCGATATTGCCTCGAGCAAGTTGGCCATGCTTGGGCCCGTACCACAGGCGGCCAAGAGAAGAACATCCGGATTGCTGAAGAGCATCGCTCGGTCGACATCATTTTGCAAGCGTTGCAACAACTTCGCCGCATGGTGCAATCTCCCGAGACCGCTCCAGTCGCGATTGGTGGAGCCCCTCCAGGTGACCCTTACCTGGTGCCATCTCTCTGTGCAGCACTATCGCTGTTGGGTGACGGGTGGCGGACAGCAAACTTGGGACCAAGCTCCCCATTCGAGGTCCTTCGAACGGCCGCCGTGCGAGCCAAAGCCAAGCTGGTTTGGGTGAGCATTTCTGTTGAATCTCCAGAAGCAAACATCCGTCAAGGCTTAGAGATGCTTTCAGAGACCATGTTGGGCATGAACGGTTCTGTGGTGGTGGGGGGCCGAAAGCTCCCTGAAGAGCTCACTCGGGGCATTCCCGGAGTGCATACCGCCACAACCATGCGAGAAATGGTCCTTTTCTCGCGTGGACTTCGTGTCCCAAACGCCTGAATACCGACCCTATCCCGATAAACTCTCCTTCAGTTAAACGAAGGATGAGCAATGGCCGAGTCGGAACTTCAAATCGTACTTCTTCAGACGATTGGCCGAAGTCACCCATTCCTCGTTCACTTTCCAGTGGCTTTGTTGGTGGTGGCTGCGGCTTCTGAGTTGGGCGGCCTTTGGCGGCGTTCTCCCGAGGTTGGCGCGATGGCGCGCGGATTGGTCTGGTTCGCTCTACCCGCAACCTTTGCCGCAGCATTTGCAGGTTGGACCATGTCCGAGCGTGATCCCGTTTCTCGGGCAATGGCCTCGACTCTGGAGTGGCATCGCTGGACCGGGGTTGGTGTTCTCGTTTTGACACTTTTGTGTGTCCTGTTGAGGCAAAAAACTTCTGCGTTTCGATGTGTCCTTTTTTGTGGTGCAATCGGTGTCGCCGTGACTGGCCACTTGGGGGGCACCATGAGTTGGGGCGAGGGGTATTTGATGGAGCCC
>CALDQF010000226.1 GCA_937911845.1 uncultured Phycisphaera sp.
CCACTCGAATTTCATTGACCAGTGCGGCGGCGGTGTACTGGGCAATCATGAGCCCTGACTCCAGCCCAGCTTCCCGAGCGAGATACGCGGGGATCCCGGCTTGATCGTCGCGGCCCGAGAGCAGCCAATAGGTTCGGCGTTCGCTGATTCCGACCATGGCCGCGATGCTGAGTTTGAGCTGGTCCAAAGCCAGTGCCAGTGGCATGCCGTGAAAGTTTGCGCCCGAAATGGCGCGTCCGTCGTGGAGCACGATGGGATTGTCGGTTACCGCGCCCAGTTCGCGAGCAAAGACTGCCTCGATGCTTTCAAGTTGATCGAGGCAAGAGCCCAAAACGGTTGGCGTGGCCCGCAGCGAATAGGGGTCTTGCACCCTTGGGTCGTCATTCAAATGGGATCTCAAAATGGCAGACCCCGCCAACCGGCCGCGCATTCTTTTGGCAACCCGGACTGGACCAGGGTGATTTCGAATGTCGTACAACTCAGCATTCAAATAGGCATCTGTCCCAAGGCAAGCATCGATCGACAAGGCAGCGATATCAGTGGCGTTGGCCAGCAAAGTGTGGGCTTCCTCAAGCAGCACAATGCCATATGCGGCCATGAGGTGGGTCCCGTTGATCAGAGCCAAACCTTCTTTTGTTGCAAGTTTGACCGGGGGCAAGCCAATGCGATCGAGGCCCTCCTTGCCGGTACAGGTGCCGCTTTGGTCTTTTGCTGTGCCTTCGCCGATCAGCACCAAGGCCAAGTGGGCCAGAGGTGCCAAGTCGCCTGAAGCCCCTACCGAACCGCGGGACGGGATCACTGGCGTCAAGTTGTGGTTCAACATCTCCAAAAGTGTGGTGGCCACGATGGGGCGAGCCCCCGAGTGCCCACGTGCCAAGCTGGCGGCCAAGAGGAGCATCATGCCGCGCACCACTGGGTCCGGAAGCGGTTCGCCCACACCGGCGGCGTGCGATCGAATCAAGTTCGTCTGAAGTTGCTCCAGATCTTCCTTGTCAATCCGGTGACGTGATAGGGAGCCAAATCCTGTGTTGACGCCGTAGGTCGGCTCTGTTTGATTGGTCAGATTCTCGACCGCGGCCTGAGCCTTGCCCATGGCTTCCATGGCAGCTGGGCCGAGGGTGACTGGGCGGTGATTGCGGATGACATCCAGAGCATCGGCCATAGCCAGTGGTCCAGAATTCAATACCAATGGTTTCATGGCGGACATCGTGCTTGGACGATAACGGTTCAACGAAGGGCGGAAAAGATGGAAGACACCTGGCGCAGCTCTATTCGGACCTTGTCCATGGTCTTTGGCATGATCCTTGCCGCTTTTTTTGTCGGGGCTGGCCCCCAGGGCACCCCGCCTCTTGGCCCTTTGGTGTTCTCGGATCTTGTGACCGGAGCGGCCATGATCTTGGCCGTTGCCGTAGCGACCGGAGCCGCTGTCGTCGCCTTTCGATTTGGTGACGGAGGCGGGGGGCTGTTTGCGTTCGGCATTGTGCTCTGGGCCGCTGGTCGCCATCTTGCCCCTACGGTTGATCGCTTGTTTGCTCCCACCCCTTTAGGTGTTGTTTGGGATGGACTTGTGCTGTCGGCCGCTATTTTTGGTGTTTCCACTGTTCTGTCCAGAGTGACTGGTCCGGCGTGCCGGCCTGAACCGCCCGATGAGGGGATTTCGGACCGACTTGCCGTGGGCTGGCTGGCCATGCTCGTGGCCCTCCCCGTGGCCCACCTGACTGCGGTTTCCAACGATCCAGGGCAAGCGGCCGGCGGAGCCGCCCTCGGTGGTGTAGCGGCGGGCTTGGCGGGTCGCTTGGCGGCACCTCACGCTTCCCCATTCCGGCTGATGCTGGTCCTGGTGCCCATTGGCGTACTGGGCCGTGTTCTGGTTGGCCCAGCTCTGATTGACGCCGGGGCATGGCGCCTTGGAGCCGGTCCCGGCCTTCTGGCTCCCTTGCCCATGGACTGGGCGGGTGCTGGGCTAGCTGGCTTTGCCCTGGGGGCTGTTTGGGCCCGCAGCTTCCTCAAGCCCTCCACGACTGGCCAAAATGTTGCGTCAGACGCGGTGAGCGGCTAGAATTTTCGGCTCGGCTCATTTTGAGTCAGGCCTGGAGCACTTATGTACGCCATCGTCGAAGACAGTGGAACCCAAATTCGCGTTGCCGAAGGTGACGAATTCGAAATTGACCTCCGTGAAGGAGCGGAAGCGGGAAGTGAGATCGTTTTCGATCGCGTGCTCCTGATTTCCTCCGGCGAAGGCGAACCAACCGTTGGGCTTCCTTACGTGGAAGGTGCCTCGGTGAAGGCTGAAGTTTTGGAGCAATTCAAAGCCGACAAAGTCACCAGCATCAAGTTCAAGCGTCGGAAGGGATACCGCCGAAATAAGGGTCATCGTCAGCCGTACTTGCAGGTCCGAGTGACCGGCATATCTGCCTGATCCAACCCCCTCGCGCACCTTTTCGCGCTGACAAGTTGTCCACCCACACCGTCCGCTGGCCAAGCCACGGACGGTGTTTTTTTATCTGATGAGCCTTTGCCCCCGTGTGCTCTGAAACGCATGCGTTGGGCTTCGTGAATTGCACGCCGGCAATGAATGACGGCCGCTTAGGATTCGCTTTTCAGGCTTTCACGCCAAGGTGCAAGGCGCAGATTCCAAAGTCCAGTGACTTCGTTTGCACTGCAGAAAAGCCAGCTTTGGTCATGGCGTCGGCCAAGCTTTGTGCGTCAAGGAAAGTGTCCACGCTTCTTGGGAGATAGCGGTAGGCCCCGCTGGAATCCCCGGAAATCCAAGTGGCGGTTCGAGGCATGATGTGATGGGTCCAAAGACGCGATCCCCAGCGGGCCGGGGCAAAGCTTGGCTCCGAGAATTCAAGTACCACCAGTCGGCCCTTGGGCCGAAGGACACGGAAGAATTCAGCAAAGGCTCGATCTGGCTCTCCAACATTCCGGATGCCAAAGGCAATGGTGAGGACATCTTTGCTCTCGTCGTCGCACTCCAATCGGGTGGCATCCCCCTGAACGTATGAAATATCCAGACTGTCGCGACGTTTTCGCAGCTTGTCATTGGCGATCTCAAGCATGCCCGGGGTGTAGTCCAGTCCGACAATTGATTTGGGGCCAGCCTTGGCCAAGGCTTCGGTCAAATCTCCAGTACCACAGGCCACATCCAAAACATCGTCTTCCGGCCCGACCGAGGCGAGACGAACTGCTTTTTTGCGCCACGCTTGGTCACGCCAGAAGGAGTGCAATCGGTTGTTCAGGTCATATGCAGGGGCAATCGCCTCAAACATCCGGCGAACTCGATTCGGCTTGTCTTCGGCCGCATGAGGATTGCTTTTAAGATCTTTCTGGTCCCAGGCCTGCTCGCTCATGCCTCGATCCTAGGCTCCACCCCGTTAGCATGCACACGTGCCTTTTGACGCTTTGACATGGTGGACCCACGATCGTCCGCCCGCCACGTATGGCGGCCCCAACCGCTTATGTGTCGATGGTCGCGCTTTGGTATCACTCCAGTCGGTTCGGTCAGGCCTGCGTCAGACCCCGCACGCGGTTCTTACCGCTTGTTCGGGTGAAGATCAGGCCGTTCCGATGCTGGACCCATTGGCCCGTGGTTTGGATGATGATGTCGAAACGGTCGTCGGCGCAAAAGTTCGCGCGATTGCCATCGCCCCCGCTGGCGGTGGGTACCACCCAGCCCACAGTCGATTGCTCGAACTTTTGGAGCAAGTCACAGATGGGGGTTCTGTGCGTTGCGTGTATGTGGTTCAGCCAGACCCACTTCCGGAGCGCGGCCGACTTGAAGTCTCAAGCCCCGAAACTTTCGATGAGCTGTTGCGGCATTTTCCTCTCCTACATTTCCATTTTGGTGGGATGCTGCACCTCTGTGAGGGCCTTTTTCGTTTAATGCATCGCACTCCTTGGACGACCACGAACCTGGCCGGTGTTTTGGGCAAACCTCGACTGATGGATGTGGTACTTGAGCGGGCCACAGAAGAGGGCCTTGGCCACAGACTGTATTTCGCATCTGGATTTCCCAATCTTGATCCCACCTCTGCTCTTGAACAATTGCTGGGCCACAATGTTTGGCGTCGACAACGAGGTTTACCCTCACTCCCATCATCATTGCTGCGGGGCATTGCCGAGCGGGGCAATCCCGTCGATTACGAGCCGGGAACCGAGACGGGGCGGACAGCCAGTGCTCCAAAGGCATAACGGTCTGGCCCGAGCCGGATGTCACTGTTGATCGCTTCTGTCCACTTCAACTTTTTGCCCGAATAGGCTGAATCTCGTCCCATGATGGCCGTCATCGTGCTTTCCGCGACCCTTTGCCCTTCGTTGAGATATGGGCCGCTTTCGGTGATGGACGCGATCAGGTCGACGTGTTCCTGTTCGTAGGGGTTCCGTCCACCTTTGGTCCGCCAAGGAGACTCTCCGGTGATGATGGATCGACCTCCGTCGGTCCGGAGTACACCTTTGGTGCCAACAATTTCTTCAGCGACTTTTCCAGTGCACCCGTCAATTTGCCGGCACCAGCTGGTCACCCGAACGTCATTGTCGTATTCGAAATCAATGGCGAAGTGGTCAAAGATGTTGCCCCATTCGGCTCCGGTTCGAACCTCCCGGCCGCCCATGCCTGTGGCTGACTTCGGCGGCCCTCCGATCGCCCAGTTGCACACATCGACGTTGTGGATGTGTTGTTCCACGATGTGGTCTCCGGAGAGCCACGTGAAATACAACCAGTTGCGCATCTGCCACTCGGTATCGGTCATGTTGGCCGTGCGATCCACACGCCACAGGAAGCCCTGGTTCCACCAGCAACTGGCGCTCCTGATCTCTCCAATCCGGCCATCTCGAACTTGCTCCATGGCTTCGAGGTATGGCTGTTGGTGGCGACGTTGGGTGCCTGACACGACCGAGAGTTTCTTGGTCTTGGCTTCGGCGGCGGCGGCAATGACGGTGCGCACACCAGGGGCATCAACTGCGACCGGTTTTTCCATGAACAC
>CALDQF010000227.1 GCA_937911845.1 uncultured Phycisphaera sp.
GTATAACTTGCGTGAACTGAGCCTCATACCCAGAGTCACAGAACTGGATAATTTTAATCCTGTTGAAGGCGAACTCAACTTCGAAAGTGTAGACAGCATTGTAACATCTCACTTGACACAGTTAGAAAGTGCGCAGTATGACAGCAATTTAATGCTTGACATTTACAGGAACTTGTAATGTATTACATACACTATCCTCCTGGAGGATTTGGCCATTACATGTTACAAATGTGTAGCATTTGTTTTGAAGATGTGTATTGCCCACAAAGTGACAGTGAATTTGACAGCAATGGCAGTAGCCATAGTTTTCCCAAGCATCACAAAACTTGGTTCTATGATGAACCACATGATCCTACTCCACTGCATGACTTTGAAGGAAAACAAAGCATCTGTCTCATTGACAACAACAACGATCAAGATCTACACATGCCCAGCACCATAAGAATGTGCATAGATCAACGTGCAAGAAGTATTGTATATCAAACATGCATCGAAAAAGCACAAGGCATTGCAATACAAGAGTCAGGTGAAGATTGGCAAGTGCGTGAGCAGTACAGTTTGATGTATCATCATGTAGACACAGCAAGTGATCATTTTTTGAACAGATTTCAACCCATTGATGGAGTTGTCAACATCAACATCAGTGACCTATTTTTCCATCCTACAAAAGTATTGCAACAGTTGGACTTCTTTGGCAAGTGTGACTATGGGCGTTTCTGGACACTGTGGAATGACATGGTGTTGGCCAACAAAAAATACTATCGTGCAGAGCATCTCACCACACTGGTCAAAAATGCATTGAATGCTGAATTTGATTTTGCTCTCTTTGTGTCTGGTCGCCGCTCCCGAGTGGGAGTCTTTTTCTTCTTCGGCCACACCAGGAGGCCGAAGCATTGGTTGTCAACTCCTTCGTCCCTCCGATGCAACTGAGCCAAAGCCTTTGTTGGTGATTTTGCATGGCTCGGGGGAGCGGGGGTATGACAACAAACTGCAGTTGAAATTTTTGCCCCAACTGATGGCGTCTCCAAAGCGACGTGCGGATTTCCCGTGCTACGTATTGGTTCCCCAGTGTCCACCCAACGAAATGTGGAGTGTGCTTTCTCGTACTCGGGGCATTGCCGCTCCCTTTGGTGATGCGGCTGAGGACAGCATGCGCTCTGTCGAATCTGCCATTCTTCATTTGCTCGAAACGGAAAACATTGATGCCTCTCGTATGTATGTGTGCGGTCTCTCCATGGGAGGATTTGGCACGTGGGACCTGATTTGGCGGAGGCCCGAATGGTTTGCTGCGGCAGGACCAATCTGCGGTGGCGCCAATCCGCAACATGCTCCCAAATACGTTGGCCGATCCATCTGGAATTGGCACGGTGATGCGGACAATGCCGTTTCCGTGGAGCTGTCGGACCAGATTCTTTCCGCCATTCGAAATTGGGGAGGCTCGCCCAAAGAAACCCGTTTGCCAGGGGTAGGACACAACTCATGGAATCAGGCCCACGCCGATGGTCAACTTGTGGACTGGCTCTTTACCCATCGGTTTGACCCACTGGACTCAGCTCGAGGTGGGGAGTTGATGTTGAAGTCGGTCCTGGATCGACTGCCACCTGAAAAGAAGATCACCATCGTCGACAAAGCAGGATCCTTGATGAGGCCAGTCCTGAAGCGTCTCGGTGCGTATGACAAGATTGACGTTGTGGACCGGGCCCCCGCGTCAGGGGATGTGGTTCTGCTGGCTCCAAGGGGAAACCTGCAAGACCTTCCAAGGGTTCGCAGTGAAATGGCAAACGCAAACATCCAGTTGATGTTGGTTACTGCTCCAAGGTTTACGAGCGAACCGGAAACCTACGAGCAGCGCTACTGGACTATGAAACAGCTTGCCCGGATGCAAGTAATTCCATTTGCCGATGTCCGACGGTCGGCTGACAGTGCTGCACCTGTGTGGAGTCGAATGGGTCATGACATTGTGGCCAATGGGGTTCTTACGGAAGCGGGAGCGTCGCTGGCGTTCCGCACGGTGGCCGAAAAATTGGCTGAAGTGTTGAAAAAGTGACCGACGAAAAGATCCCATTCCGTCGCAGCAAGCCGCCTCAGCGCATCCAAACCACGACGCTTTGGGAATATCCCTCTCAACATTATTTGGCTGACAAGCCGGGGTACCAGGGACGCCGCGACGAGCAAGGCGACAAAGAATACGAAGGCGCAACGCCCAGTTGGGTCATCTGGCAATTGCTGCAGCGTTACACCCGGACCGGTGATGTCGTGCTTGACCCTATGTGCGGAGGAGGAACCACTCTTGACGTGTGCCACGATTTGGAACGCGAAGGTGTGGGCTTTGATCTTGGTCCAACTCGGCCCGATATCACCGCGGCCGACGCACGCCGTCTTCCGATGCCTGATGCTTCGGCGGACTTTGTGTTTATGGACCCTCCATATTCAACGCACATCCGTTACACAGAACAACCAGAATGCATTGGGACTCTGGATGCGGCTGGTGAAGATGGGGGCGAGGCGTATTACGAGTCCATGACTCAGGTCATTTCCGAGAGTGCTCGCATTCTTCGCAACCGCCGGTACATGGCGTTGTATGTCAGCGACTCATGGCGGAAGCGCAAAGGTGCCAAGGGAGGCGGCAATGGCACATTCATGCCAATTGGATTTGAGTTGTTTGCCATCATGACTCGGTTTTTCAAGCCAGTGGACATCATCGCCGTTGCTCGTGGCAATCGAAAATTGGGACGAGGCAACTGGCACAAGTCGGCCGAAGAAGGGAACTATTTCCTCCGCGGCTTCAACTACCTCTTCATCATGAAAAAACACATTGATGATGCACGTCGCTGATCGGACTGCAGGTCAGTCGGCCAAAATGTCCCGACCCTTGATGCCTTGTGTGGTCAACACATGGAAGCTGGTGTCGGCGAAGTCATAGCCAGCACCAATGTTGTATCCATCAAGGCCCCAAGGGGTGGATCGACACCACAAGCCAACTTCGCTTTGGGCTTGAACCCGGCCATCGGCTCGCTCGGCCTTGCGTGTACCCACGGTCTCGGTGTGGCCGTCATAGAACAATGTCGCGGGATTCGACTCCCAGCAGTGGTTGAAGTAGTACGGCTCGC
>CALDQF010000228.1 GCA_937911845.1 uncultured Phycisphaera sp.
GCCAATTGCAATTCATCTCCATGGAACGGCTTGGTCACGAAGTCCCAAGCACCAGCCCGCATGGCCTCGACTGCTTTCTCAATCGAGCCGTACGCCGTCATCAAGATGACTGGCATGTGTTCATCTCGCTCTCGGATCGCGTGCAACAGCTCCAGGCCATCCATGCCGGGCATGGACAAATCGGTAATCACCAAGTCGATTTTCCGCTTGTCCAGTTGCTCCAGAGCCGAGGCCCCATCAGAAGCTGGGCACACACCGTGACCCGATCGGGCCAAAGTGAGACCGACACCATCACGGACGACTTCCTTGTCATCCACCACGAGAATCCGAGCCATCAGGATTCCTCTCCGCCGGAAACCGGCAGTCGAACTTCAAAAATTGCCCCAGACGCATCTGCTTCTGCACCATCCGAGAGCAAACGCACATCGCCTTGGTGAGCGAGAATGAACTTGTGCACAATCGCCAACCCCAGACCCGTCCCTGAGGGGCGTGTGGTGTAGAACGGATTGAAGATCCGATCGGCACGGTCTGCGGGAATACCGGGGCCATTGTCTTTGACACGAAATCGGACGGCCGGCCGAGCCAACAAGCGTCCGTCTCGGTGAAGGATGGGCAACTCATCGGAACCAGCTTCGATCTGAACCAAGCCTGACGTGGTACCAGTATCACGCAACGCTTCCGCCGCGTTCCGGATCAAATTGCACAGGGCCGACACCACCAATTCGGACTCCACATGGGCCTCAAGTTCTGCAGGTACCTCACCAAAGCAAAGGGTGACGTCGAATTTCTCGGCCAGCGGTTCACACCGAGTGCGAACCAGTTGCATCAAATCGGCAACCAAACATGGCTGAGGATTGATCTTTTCCTCGCGGGCAAAAGCCAAGACGTCTCGGACGATGGACTCCATGGCGTCCACCGCCGCCAACTGCTTGTCGACCAGAGTTTGCGACTCGGGCATGGCTTGGAGATCCTCATGCAGGGCTTGGGCATACAAGCGAAGGCCGGCAAGAGGGTTTCGAATTTCGTGGGCAATACCAGCGGCCATCTCCCCCAGCCTGGCCAAGGCGCCGTGCCGATCCAGACGAGCTTGGGCCGCTTGCAAGTCTGCTTGCAACGAGTGCACTTCGGACTGCAACTTGGCATTGCTTTCCACCAGACCATCAACTCGCTCCAAGAGCGCGGTCGCCAATGATTCCAAATCGGTCCGCTGCACCGCAGTCATCGGGTTTCTCCGGCTTGGTACGCCTGACGAGCCCGAGTCCGCTGCGCGAGGGCGTCCAAACCTTCACGGCTGCGGAGTTGCCCCGTCTTCAAAATGGCCTCCAAACGACGATCCTTCTCTTGGATTTGCTCAAGAAAAGGAGAAAGTGACTCCGGACGCAATGGCTGGGCTTGGGCCAATTGCTCCAAAGCCTCTTGGCAACCATCTCGCTGGCCAAGCAAACTTTGCAAGTCATCAAACCTTGACTCTTCCACCGCCAAAATCGAAGCATCAACAATGGAAGACATCTGCTGCAACAGATCGTGCGCTTGCTGGGTGAAATCAGGACTGCTCACGAGGCCACCCTTTCCACTTGCTCTTGCATCTCGCGGTCAAGATGCTCAAGTTGTTCTTTGATTCTCGCTGCTGCCGCGTCTTGCCCGAGTTCTTTGTTGGCCCGGTAACGCCAACTCAAAAAGGTTCTGCGTTCCGTTTGGTCACGAAAGTTGTAGGTCCGTTCGAGTTCGCCAAGCAGCTGTTGTACAGCGTCCCAGTCAGGGGGTGACTGGGCGGCCGCGATCCTGATCCGAAGACGCCATACCTCAAACTGGTACGGCTCGAGTTTTTGCGATGGGCTGGGCGCGATGAACTCTGAAGAAGCGGTCAACAAGGCCCGCAACGCATCTGCATGGTGATCCAAGACCTCCCCATCTTCAGAATCATCGGGCACCAGAACATTCCGACCACCAATCAACGCACAGTGGGCGGTCAGGATCGACCGAGCGACCACCGCTTCAGGAGTGGCATCAAAAGATGCTTGGGCGAGATGACGCTCCGGCTGAGCCTGAGATTGCAACAAACCCAGTAGCGTCCGGGCCACCTTGATCCCCGCTTGAGTCGCTTGACCATCGGAACCTTCGAGATTGTCGTGCATCCGACGGTCGGGGTCGCATCGCTCCAGGGCATCTTCGGCTTCCACCAAGAAGTTGGTAAACCGTTCCTCGTCGGACTCCAACGCGGCCAAAGCCAAAGCGTTGATGGCCA
>CALDQF010000229.1 GCA_937911845.1 uncultured Phycisphaera sp.
GAAAAGAGTCCGCAGGCCCGGTGAGTGCATTCCGCAAGAGGCTGTCCAGCGCACAGCCAAGACCAAAATCGTCTTGCACCAAACTCCCACCCGTTGTTGAAAACTCAAGCGGGAAGGCCGGCGGCAGACCTGCGAGGGCAATCACCTTGTCGCCCGGGTTGTCAAACGTGGCGAAAATTCGGTAGGTCGTTGTTCCAGGGAAGGCGCGGACATTATCCCGCTCCACAAACATGGAGACATAATCGCCAGAAGCGGAAGCAATCAGAGACAACGAGGCAAGGGCGGCGAGACGCATGAAGAGAACCTCCTGAGTGGGGACAAGCACCAATCAAAGCAGATTCAATTATAGCAGCGACCATCTCCCCCCTTTCCGCCAAGGACTTGATTTCGAGGCGTGGAGGCCGGAATAGAGGCTAAAAGTGGCGACGGGCGGACTTGAACCGCCGACCTGAGGGTTATGAATCCTCCGCTCTCACCATCTGAGCTACGTCGCCAAACGAACGAATCAGTGTAGCGGCTGAGTCGTTCAACTGGGAATTCCAGTTGTTGATTCGGCTGCAAGCCACCGTGACCGAACCCCCTGCAGAGCGAGGGTGGGATAGGCATGACGGATCGCGGCCGAAAGAAGCCCCATAAACATCGGCTGGGGGCTGAGGGGCCGGCTGGTTAACTCGGGATGGCTCTGGGCCGTGAAGAAAAACGGGTGCTGATCGAGAGGGAGTTCCAGCATTTGCATGATGGGACGATCGGGGTGTCGGCCTGAGAAGATGAGTCCATGAGACTCGAATCCTTGAATATGGGCAGGCTCCACTTCGTACCTGTGGCGGAATCGCTCCCGAACCGCATCTTGGCCGAACAACCAGTGGGCAAGTGTGCCAGGAGTCAATTTTACATCCTGCCCTCCCAGACGCATGGTGCCACCGAGGCCCTCAATGGCCTTTTGCTCAGGGAGCTCAGAAATGACCGGGGTGCCATGATCAGAAAATTCCAGACTGTGGGCATCTTGGATTCCAGCTTGGTGCCGGGCAAATTCAATCACCGCCATCTGGAACCCAAGGCAAATGCCCAAAAACGGGACCCGACTTTCACGGGCGAACCGAACAGTCTCGATCTTGGCCTCAACCCCGCGATCGCCAAAACCGCCTGGAACGATGATGCCATTCAGGTCAAGCTTGGAAAGAACAGAACCAATGTTCCCCGGATCGTGCTCGGAGACATCCACCCATTCGAGTTCAGGGCGGACCGCCAAATGGGTTGAGGCATGCTCAATACTTTTTTCGATGGATGCATAGGCATCTCTCAGGCTGGCGTATTTGCCGAGAATCCCAACGCGAATTGACTCTTGCCTGGGCGCAACAATGGCCTCCGCGTACCGCGACCAAGACTGTCGGGCCGTATCTTCAGCAGTCACATCAACTCGCCCGTGCAAATCCAGAATTGAAAGAACCTCGCGGTCAAGACCTTCGGTTCGCAAGGCGTCGGGGATCACATAGATGGACTCTCGATCGTGCATACTGAAAACACGGTGCATGGGCACGTTGCTGAACATGGAGATCTTCTCCATGGCACTGGTGGTAACTGGGTTTTCGCAGCGGCAGGCGATCAAGTGGGGCTGAATTCCAGCCTGCATGAGCAATTTGATGCCAAGCTGAGCCGCTTTCGACTTTTGCTCACCCAAAATCTCAGGCTCAATGACATAAGTCAATGCTACAAAGCAAACTGAAGAGGCCCCTTCTTCGTAGGCAAGCTCACGAAGTGCTTCGATGTAAAAGCCATTCTCATAATCGCCGACGGTTCCACCGACTTCAACAAAAACAACATCGGCCGCCCCCCCGTCCTCACCTCCAGTCATGGCGAGGCGTCGAAGACGGTGCTTCACTTCCCCGGTGACATGGGGGATCATCTGAACATCTCGGCCCAAATAGCCGCCACGGCGTTCCCGTTCCAAGATGGTTGAGAAGATTTGTCCGCTGGTGGCAAAATTCTGGCGGGAGAGATTCTGAGCCAGCATGCGCTCGTAAGTGCCGAGGTCCATGTCTGTCTCGGTGCCATCATCCAAGACAAACACTTCTCCGTGGCGATAGGGGTTCAACGTACCCGAGTCAACATTCAGATACCCCTCCAGTTTGATCGGAGCGACCGACAAGCCCTTGTCTTTGAGAAGCTTGGCAAGCGAGGAGGAAAAGATACCTTTGCCAAGGCCACTCATCACCGTGCCGAGAACGGCAACGTAGCGGGTGCGGCCCTTCTGATATCCATCTGGGACAGCACTCAAGAACTCCGAGTGGTCCTTGGTGGATTTTCCATGCTGAGAGAGGTCAATCGCATCCTGCGACGCACGAGAAGTGGGGTCATCCGTGAATGGGGGCATAGTCCATCTTAGCACGAAAAAACACCAGAAAAAATCTGGAGCCGTCAGATTTCCTAGAGCTCGCAGGGCCCATAAGCATCAAGAACCAGCAGCAAGTCTTGCAGGTCAACCATCCCGTCGCCATCGATATCAGGAAGACCATCGGGGTCCGTCATCCATTGTCCAAGAATGACGACAACATCGAGCAGATCTACAAACCCATCTGCGTTGAGGTCCGCGATGCACTCGCACTCGTCAGGAATCCCGTTTCCGTTTTGATCCAAACCGCCACCGTCGATTTCACAGGCGTCAAGGACATCATTCTCATTGCAATCGAAGCCAGAGCCGTCAAGCAATTGACATTCATCGGGCTGATTGTTGCTGTCGCAATCCGCTGAAAAACCACTTGTGACATCACAGAAATCAGGAATACCATTCATGTTGCAGTCCGTTTTGGGCTGCAGCACATCGCAGACATCAAGTGCTCCATTTTTGTCGCAGTCTAGTTCTGGATTGGCGTCGATCTCACACTCATCAATGAGCATGTTGTTGTCACAGTCAAACTCGGACCCTTGGTACAGGGCGTCGGTGACGATCGAGTCAACGATCCAGAAATTCCCAGAATCGGTTATTCGTACCGATGAGATTCGGCGGCTCCCCGTCGTACTCGCACGGAGAACCCCTGGGCCAGACTCGTTCCCACTGGACCGAATGTTACCCGGCTGGGAATCGGTAGCGATGATGCGTCCGGAGTC
>CALDQF010000230.1 GCA_937911845.1 uncultured Phycisphaera sp.
GAACGGGCACTGTAGATACCACCAGAACACCAGGTCCAGCCAGAGGGTGGGGGGCATGAATTGCCAAACGAATGTTGGCCACACCAGGCGTGGCCATCAATCCATGAAGTTGCGTCTTCACGGAAGATGAAATCTGCGCGAAAGGATATTCTGCAGAAAGGCCATGCTCCGAGGGTGCCACCGAAAGAGCGTGAAGCCCTTCCGACCATCTTTGCAGTGTCCTCGGGTTGGGCTCCCATGGTGCGTTGGCCAGCGATGAGGCCAACTCGGGCAAGGTTCCCGTGGGGTCATAGGGCGTCGATGACAAACCACCCGCGTCCTGAGCGACTGCCGCGCCTTCTGTTGCAGCCTCACGAGCCATCAAAGTTGCGGCGGTTGCGGCCAACGGAACAGACCACACCAGATCGCGATGGGAAGGCACCGGAATCGACGCGCGAAGAACAATGGTTTGACGCTGGTTGAGGTATACCCACCGGGTCAGTGCCGTCGACATGTTGCGCAGAACACACGCCCGAAGCGCTTGGTCCTGATGAATCGCTTCACGGGCAATCGCACACTCCAACAACAATTTTCCGGGGCGGCCCTTTTCGGCTTCAGACATTTTGATGCGGAGACGGGCCGAGCCGACTGGAAGCAGCATCTCCCCGCGAGGCGGAGGCCCATTGACACCAAGGGCTCGGGCCAGCCGATGGAAGCCTTCCGTCACTGGGGGCAACAAACTCACAATCCAATGATCGTCAATTTGCGCGTCACGCGTAGATCAATTCACCATTCAAATGTGCTCCACCGGAATGGCGCCATCGGCAAACCATCGGCATTCACGACGTTGGCGTCGGCCGGCACGTCCGACCATGCGTAGCGAACGGCAACAATGCCATCGCCCGGAATAGTGATCTGATTTCCAAAAATAGTGGCTTCGGCCGCCTGCCAAGACCGCTTGTCGGTGGACACTTCAAATTCACCAGGAGCATCGCCATCACGGGTCGACAAACCGACCGCGTGGTCCAGTTCCACCACACAGGAAGACTCGTTAAATGTGACCGACCTCACCTTGGGGCCACTGGGCAAAATGTTGCGCCCGTACGTCTCGGCCAAAGCCCAGCGGCCCAGACGTTGACCCACACTTTGCTTGTCGGCAGGGTGAATGTCTGTGGGGTTCCCGACATCAAGAAGCACGACCAACCCCGCATTGCCCGCATCTTGGGCACCAAGGTCCTGCGCCTCGCGCAGTTCGGCCCAGCGACCGTTTGACTCAAAAGGCGCTAACTGGACCACCCCAAAGGGAAAGTCGCCCTGCCCCCAAGCCTCACGCCACGATCGAATCATCAGTGGCAGCAATTCACGGTAGCGCTCGGGCTCGCCAGCGTTCGATTCACCTTGGTACCACACCGCACCACGCATTCCGTAAGGAATCAGTGGATGCACCATGGCATCAAACAAGGCGCCGGGAGCTTGGGGGTCCGCACGGCGTGAAGCAACAATTTCAGCAAAGGTGGAAGTGTTGGCCAGCGCGCTTGGGTCACACCACGGCTCGATCCGTGTCCCCCCCCAAGTGGTGTTGATCAAGCCAACCGGGACGCCCAGCTCTGCCCGTAACTTGCGTCCAAAGTGCGTACCTACCGCAGTCCAGTTGCCAGC
>CALDQF010000231.1 GCA_937911845.1 uncultured Phycisphaera sp.
CGGAGTTGGAGTGCCCATTCCATGACCGACCATCTTGACCAGCCCATCGACAATGGTGAGCCTGCCCCACCTTCTCCCCGCAGAGTGGGTGCGGATGGTGATGTACCCCCAGTCGCGCCAACCCCCGAGCAGGAAGCTGAGTTTGCCCGCTGGCGTGATCAAATTGATGCTTTGGATCAACAATTGGTTTTGGCCATGAACGAACGGGCCAAGGTGGTGCAACAAGTGGGTGAAGCCAAGCGTCGACTCGGCTACCCAGTCTTTGCCCCCCACCGTGAACGGGAAGTCTTGGAGAAAATCAAAGGCCTCAACCAAGGTCCTTTGGCCAGTCGAACCTTGCATGCGATTTGGCGGCAAATGATGAGCGGTTCGTTTGCCCTTGAGCGTGGTCTTCGTATTGCGTATCTCGGCCCCCGGGGGTCGTTCAGTCACTTGGCGGCCACCCGACAATTCGGCGAAAGCGTCGAGCATGTTGACGTGCGTTCGATTGGCAACGTGTTCAGCGAAGTGGCCACAAGTCATTGCGACTACGGGATGGTGCCGTACGAAAATTCATCGGGCGGAAGCATCTCGGACACCCTCGATGCGTTTCTAGAACACGATGTCACGGTATACGCGGAAGTCAAAGTTGAAATTCGCCATTCAGTGTATGCCCAAGGCAAACCTGATGACATTCGCCAAGTTATGAGCAAACCGCAAGTGTTTGACCAATGTCGGCGTTGGCTTCGAACCCACTTGCCCCAAGCCGAGCTGGTGCCTGAACTCTCCACCAGCCGCGCTGTCGAACGTGCGGCAAGTGAACCGGGAGTGGCCGCGATTGGTTCTGAAATCGCTGGGGACATTTACGGCGTCCCCGCGCTGTTCCGCGGAATCCAAGACAGCAGCAACAACATCACCCGATTCTTGGTGATTGCCCGAGAAGCCGCACGTCCCACGGGGGAGGACAAAACCACAGTGATGTTCGTGACCAAAGACCGCCCCGGAGCATTGGTGGATGTACTGGCTGATTTTCAGTCCAGCGGTCTCAACTTGTCACACATCGACAAGCGGCCCAGCGGCCGAGAAAATTGGGAATACACCTTCTTTGTGGATGTGTTGGCCCATCGTGATGCCGAGGCCATGCAGCTGGCCATCGAAAAAGCCCGAGAGCACTGCGTGAGTCTGCGGGTGGTGGGCTCGTACCCCCGAGCACAAAACGTCCTCTAGATGCTGGTTCAACTGGCTTTCGGTCTTCCTCGATCTACGATGCAAGGGTGATCGTGCCGTTGCTGTTGGCTTTGGACGTTGGCTTATCTCCAGTTCTGGCGGACCAAGCGACGTTTGCCCCAAGCCAAACACCTCGCTTGTCCACGAGCGTGCAGACCGGGAGCGATGCCTTCGCCGGGACGATTCGCTGGCAGATCACCCACTTGGGCCGGTTGGTGGACGGTCCTCACGTCGCGCGTCTTGATCTGGAGCCGCAGGCTTCGGTCGAAATCCAGTTCTTGCCCGAGCAGCTTCCGGTTGGTGACCGAGGGTTTTTGTGTGAGGTGGTGTTGCGTGATGACCAAGGCGTTGAACTTGATCACGCGACTGGCGCTTTTGAAGTGGCCGAGGATTGGACCCGATTTCCGCGTTACGGGTATCTCACCCAATTCAACAAGCCCGCCAATTCCGTGGGGTTGTTGCGACCGCTACGGGATGGTTTGATCAACGTGGTTCAGGTCTACGACTGGATGGACGAGCACCATCGTCCATGGCGGGTGGGCTACGACTATTGGCAAGACATTGCCGCCCGTGACCCTTGGGTCTCACGCGCCAAACTCCTCGAGTTGATCGACGTGGGCAGGGACTTTGGGATTTCATCCATGGCCTACAACCTCATGTACGGTGCCTACGAGAACTTTCAGAGCACTTCATCCATTGATTCAGCGTGGGGTTTGTACCGAAGCGGGGGCGTACACGACACGCATCCACTCAATATCCCGGGATGGGAAACCCAAAATCTGGCACTGTTTGATCCCGGCCATCAGGGGTGGCAAGATTGGATCGCGGCCCGAACAGCCGAAGCATTCGAGGCGATGCCTTTCGATGGTTGGCACATTGACACCTTGGGTGACCGGGGGCCGGTCTTTGATGTTGGGGCGCAGCCGATCGATTTGACGTCGTCGTACACAGAATTTTTGACCGCGATGCAGGCCGCGTTGCCCGGCCAAGACTTCTCGGTGAATGCAGTGGGTGATTTTGGTGGCCCGGCGTTGCGGGACCAAGACACTTGGGATGTCGCGTACTACGAATTGTGGAATCACCCCGACCAAGACGATTACGCGGATCTGCGTTCGTTCTTGTCATCGCATCACAGCGCATCCGATGTCGCGACGGTGGTGGCGGGCTATGTGAATTACGACCTGGCCCAGCAGTACAGCGGTCAAGCACCGGGTCAGTTCAACAGCACGTCGGTGCTCTTGGCCCAATCGGCAGTCTTGGCCAACGGTGGATGGTTGATCAGTCGGGGTGATGGCTCGGCCATGTTGTGCAACGAGTATTTCCCCAACCGGAATCTGCAAGCTTCCGCAGACTTGTTGGGTGACGTGGATCGCTTCCATCATTTTGCGGTGGCCTACGAGAACCTGCTGCGCGATGGTGTGCAAGCGGAGTCTGGTTCGATTGCGTTTGGAAATGACAGCGTGCCCACCAGCACTGATGGCGAAGCGGGGGCGGTGTGGACGTTCCGAACCACCCGAGAAGGTGACGACTGCGCGAACCGATACGACGTGGTCCACTTGGTGGACCTCCGCCGCGCCAGCGATACCCGGTGGCGGGATCCTGCGGGCGTGGCCCAAAGCAAAGACGTGTTGTTGGATCAGCCCATTCAGATTCAATTCACGGCGCCCTGGTCGGAAAGCCGTCTCTGGTTTGCGGCTCCGGAATGGCAAGAGGGACAGGCCGTCATGCTGGACGCAATCGTCTCGGGGAACCAGGTGAGCACGACCGTGCCTTACCTTGAGCACTGGGGCATGGTTTGGATCGAGTACCGCACCCAGCCCGGCACGTGCGGTTGCCCCAGCGATCTCAACGAAGATGGTTTTGTGGGCTTTTCGGATGTGCTGGAGGTGGTGGCTTCGTGGGGCCCGTGCCTCGGTTGTCCCGCCGACGTGAACAACGACGGTGCGGTGGAGTTTGCCGATCTCCTTGAGGTGCTGGCCGATTACGGGGATTGTTTCTGAATCATTCGGTGAAGGGGGAGTGCCTTCGGATGCCCCGGTAGGATCTCCTCTATGCCGGAACGGATGCCGGAAATGTCGCCTGAGGATCGGGCCCGCACCTTGGATGTTCTTCAACACCACTGGGGGTATGACGCGCTCCGACCGATGCAGCAAGAAGCGGTGGCGGCAGGCCTTTTGGGCCGCGACTCCTTGTTGGTGATGCCCACTGGAGGTGGTAAGAGTTTGTGCTACCAGCTGCCCCCGTTGGTGGCCGGCCGTGTCGACATTGTGGTCTCGCCCTTGATCGCCCTCATGGAAGATCAAATTGCTTCGCTCCGTTCGGTGGGGGTGCAAGCGGCAGCCATGCACTCTGGGCTGACAAACAAAGCCCACCATGAAGTACTCGATGGCATTCGCGATGGTCGCTGGTCGTTGTTGTTCTGTTCACCAGAACGGATGGTGGATCCACGCTGGATCGAAGTGATGCGGGCCATGCGGATTGGTGCGATTGCCATCGACGAAGCCCACTGCATCAGCGATTGGGGACACGACTTCCGTCCGGAGTATCGCCAGTTGGCCGGCTTACGCAAACACTTCCCGGGCGTGTCGGTGCATGCGTTCACCGCCACCGCAACCCCCAAGGTCCGGGACGACATCGTCCATCAACTGGGTCTGGTGGACCCGGTCGAGTTGGTGGGTCATTTTGATCGTCCCAATTTGGTGTACCGGATCTTGCCTAAAGATGGCGCGACCGATCGCATTGCCTCGACGTTGGAACGTCACCGTGGAGAGGGTGCGATTGTGTATTGCCGCAGCCGATCCGAAACCGAACGGTATGCCGAATCGCTGCGCAAACGCGGCCTAGACGCAGGCCATTACCACGCGGGTATGGACGCGTCGGCCCGAGAGCGTGTGCAGCGTGCGTTCAAAGACGAGCGTCTCGATGTCGTGTGTGCGACGGTGGCCTTTGGCATGGGGATCGATCGGTCCAACGTGCGCTGCGTGATTCACGCTTCCTTGCCTGCGTCCATCGAGCAGTATCAACAAGAAACTGGCCGGGCTGGACGCGATGGTCTGGAGGCGGAGTGCGTGCTGCTCTATTCCGCCGGCGATGTGGTGCGCTGGAAAGAATTCATCGACCGGGAAGCCCAAGAATCGGGTGACGAAGCCAACGCATCGCGTCGCCATCATCATTTGATGGCAATGCAGGCCTACGCCCGGACGATTCGTTGCCGCCACCGGACGTTGGTGGAACACTTTGGTCAGGAACTGCAAACCCATTCCGAGACGGGATGCGGTGCGTGTGATGTGTGTCTCGGGGAAGTGGTGGCGTTGCCGGGGTCCACGCTGATTGCCCGGAAGATTCTCTCGGCCGTGGCCCGCGTTGAGCAGTCGTTTGGCATTGGACATGTCGTGAAAGTGTTGCGCGGCGTGATGGATGAAAGCGTCCAGCGGCGGGGGCACCACGAACTTTCGGTCTTTGGCTTGCTGGCCGACCACAGCGTCAAAGGTTTGACCAATCTGGTGCACCAGTGTGTTGATTTGGCCTTGTTGGAGCGAACGCCGGGCGACCGGCCCGTGGTTCGGCTGACCGATGAGGGTATGGCCGCCATGAAAGGGCGGGTGGAAGTGCAGTTCACGCGTCCCCCCGAAGGCACATCCACGCGGCGTACCAAAGCGGACACCGCCGATTGGGAGGGGGTCGACCGGTCGTTGTTCGAGCGACTTCGCGAATGGCGAAAGACAGTGGCCGTCAGCGAAGGGGTGCCGCCTTACGTGGTCTTTGGCGACCGCACCTTGCGTGCTCTGGCCAAGGCCAAGCCGACAGAACTCGGTGCCTTGCTCGAGGTTCCGGGTATCGGCGCGGCCAAGAGTC
>CALDQF010000232.1 GCA_937911845.1 uncultured Phycisphaera sp.
GCCCAACCCCCACTTGCCAAAAGCACCAGTGGCATAACCGGCCTGCTGCAACTTTGTGGCCAAGGTGGGCGTGCCTTCGGGCATAGCCCGCTGGCCGGCAAAGCGGCCTTCCATCTTTGGCAATTCGCCATTGTCGCGGATGGGTGACGTGGCCAGACTCTTGCCGGTCAACAAACAGGCACGGCTGGGAGCACATACACACGCCGAGGAGTAGGCCCGGGTGAACTGCATGCCTTCCTCGGCCAAAGCATCAAGGTGTGGCGTTTCAATCCGGGTGGAACCCGTGCAACCAAGATCGTGCAGACCAAGATCATCCGCGAAAATCAGAAGAACATTTGGTGACGACTCCGCATCAACACACAACGCCAAGAGAAACTGCAACATTTTCGCAGCGTACGCGAGAGTCCAAGCAAAGATGAATTCTTATCCAGAGACCCCGTAGTGCTTTGCCAGTGCCCTGTGGTATTGAGCAAGGAAATCGCGATACGCCGCCACATTGTCCGAAGGAACAACCGGATCCCCGCACGGCGTCAGTGGCCCCGCCACCTCCGCCAAAGCTTCGGGCGAAGCATTCCCGCCCAACGACCAAGCCGCCTGGATCGCCGCGCCCAGCGCACCAGATTCAGGTTCTTGCATCGGGATGACGGTCGCGTGCAGCATGTCGGCCAAGATCTGGTTCCACAAAGGATTGGTTGAACCCCCGCCGACCAACCGGACTTCGTGGATGGGTACCCCCAGCGTGCGGAAGCGATCGATCCCCCAACATAAATTTGCCGACACCGCTTCAATGGCCGCGCGGTACAGGCGACCTGGGGCCAACCACCCTTTGCGAATGCCGGTGATGGTGCCCGAAGCCTCAGGCAAATCGGGAACCCGTTCCCCCATGTGGAACGGCAACCAAATCATGCCACCACAACCCGGCTCCACCTTGGACGCCAGCTGGGTCAACTCGGCATGATCACGCTGAAGGGTTGATCGAACTTCTTCCACCACCCCGGTGGCATTCATCGTGCACAGCAACGGGAGCCATCCCCCGCTGGAACCACAGAACGGCGCGATCAACCCTTCGCTATCAATGACCGGGCAATTTGAGTGGGCAAACGCTGTGGCCGAAGTGCCCAAACTGATGACCACCACGCCCGGGGCAGCCGCCCCAGCACCGATCGCGCTCATCATGTTGTCACCGCCTCCCGCGGCCACCGGTGTTCCTTCGGACAAACCCGACCAGGCCGCGCCTGCAGTCGACACCTGACCGGCCCACTGCGGCGCTTCCACCAACGGAGGGAGTCGACGCTCGAGGTCACCACCAATTTTGGCCACCCGCTGCGCGTCAAACGCGCGCTGCTTCACGTCAAAGAAGCCCGTGCCCGAAGCGTCGCCCGTCTCCATCGTTCTCGTGGAGGTGAACTTGAAGTTGATGTAGTCGTGGGGCAGCATCATGGTGGTGGTGCGTGCCCAAGCTTCTGGCTCATGCTGCTGCACCCACAGAACCTTGGATGCGGTGAAGCCCACTGGCACCGAGGCCCCAAAACGCTCCGACAATTCTTCGGCCTGCTGGGTCGTTGAGGTGTCGCACCACAACTTCGCGGGCCGCACCACCGCACCGTCCTCGTCCAAGAGCACCAAGCCATGCTGTTGCCCAGAAACCCCAACCGCCTGCACTTGGCCAAGATCAATGCCTTGCGCGGAAATTTGCTTCAGGCAATCTTGCACGGCATCGACCCACGCACCGGGATGCTGTTCGGCCGCACCGGTGGGCAATCCCGCAATCAAGTCGTACTTGGCCGATCCACGGGCCAAGACCTTGGCCTGAACCAGATCCACGGCCACCGCCTTGGTGCCCTGGGTGCCCACGTCAATACCGACCACCAATTGCTGGGCCGCGTTCATGTTTAGAAGTATCCGTTCAAAAGGTTTTCCATCAGTTCTTGGCGACCGCTATCGATGGCCTGCACGTTGGTCTTCATGGCGTGGGCCTCCAACTCGGCCATGGAAGCGTTCCCCGCTTCGATGGAGCGACCGAGGTCGCTGTCCCATGAGACGTAACGCAAACGCATCAGCTCGTCGAGGCGTCCGTCTTGGATGATCTGATCAGCAATCTTGAGAGCCCGGGCGAAGGTGTCCATGCCACCGATGTGGGCGTAGAACAGATCCACCGGGTCTGTGGATTGCCGCCGGAGTTTGGCGTCAAAGTTCAAGCCTCCGGTGGAGAACCCCCCTGAACGCAACACCACCAGCATCGCCATGGTGGCGTCACGCAGATCGGTGGGAAATTGGTCGGTGTCCCAGCCGAGCAGAGGATCGCCCCGGTTGGCATCGATGGATCCCAGCAAGTCATGGCCCGCGGCGTAATCGAGTTCGTGTTGGAACGTGTGTCCGGCCAACGTGGCGTGGTTGGCCTCGATGTTCAATTTAAAATGATCCACGAGGCCGTGCTTCAATAAAAACGCGTGGCAAGACTGGGCGTCGTAGTCGTACTGATGGGTGGAAGGCTCGCAGGGTTTCGGCTCGATGTAGAACTGCCCTTCGAATCCCAGCGCCTGTTTGTGCTCCACCGCCAAATGCAACAGTCGCGCGAGGTGTTCCCCCTCCCGGCGCATGTCGGTGTTCAGAAGGGTGTCGTAGCCCTCGCGTCCGCCCCAAAAGACGTACCCCTCGCCGCCCAAACGATGGGTCACCTCGATGGCTTTCTTCACTTGGGCCGCCGCGTGCGCAAACACATCCACGCTGGGACTGGTCCCCGCCCCGCCCATGTATCTGGGGTGCGTGAACAAACACGCGGTCCCCCAGAGCAAACGAACTCCGGTCGACTCTTGCAAACGATCGGCGTGGTCGATCATCTCGTCAAGCTTGGCATTCGTCTCGGCAAGATCGTCGCACTCGGGGGCAATGTCTCGATCGTGGAAGCACCAGAATGGCGCCCCCAACTTGGTGACGAATTCGAACATGGCGTCCATGGTTTGGTGGGCCGCCTGCATCTCATCGTCGGCCACCGACCATGGCATCAGGCGGCAACCCACGCCAAACGGGTCGGCTCCGGTCCCGCGCATGGCATGCCAGTAACACACCGTAAACCGCAGGTGATCCCGCATGGTTTTTCCCGCCACCATTTCATCAGCGTGGTAGTGGGTGAATGCCAACGGATTTCGACTGTCTGATCCCTCGAAGGAGATGTTTTGGACGTTTGGAAACCATGTGTCTGATTGGGTCATTGTGATCCTCGTCGATGGTGAAATCCTAATGAACCTCATTCCTTGACTGTTTGTCGAAAAGAGTCAATACCTGCACGATTCGAGTTGCCGCATACCAAACAAAGTCTATGATTTATTCGTGAAATCTATCCTTCTAACGACACTCGCTCTCGCTGGGTCTGCATGGGCCCAATCTGCCTATGAGGAATCCATCTCAGGCGATCTTTCTGACGATGCGAGTGCACCGACCCTGATTACCTCATCCCAAACCACAATCACGGTGGGCTTCACAACCAGCGAAGAGGGTCTCGATCGTGACATTTTCACCATCGAAGTCCCAACTGGATTTGAGTTGTCAGGAATTATTTTGGATGATTACAACTCCAACTACCCTGAAAATCTTGGATTCGTCGGGTTCTCATCGGGAGCGGTTCTGGACGCTGACCCAGTTCTTCCAACCGCCAACGGACTTCTTGGGTGGTACCTCCCAGACGAATCCAATGTCGGCCAAGATCTCTTCCTGGAAATGGGAGAAGCCGGCGCTGGTGCAATCGGTTATGACGCACCGCTTCCAGCCGGACCGTACACCTTCTGGGCACAAGAAACATCAGATTCCAACGACGAGTGGGTCATCAGTATCGTCCTTACTCCTGTAGGCACCAACTGCGTGGCTGATGTCAATGGCAACGGCAACGTCGACTTTTCCGACCTGGTTCAACTTCTTTCGGCGTTTGGACCTTGCGCGTCGTGTGTCGAGGATCTCGACCAATCAGGTTCGGTGGACTTCAACGATCTCGTCAACATGTTGAGCTTCTGGGGTCCTTGTTAAGCGAAAATATCCTTGAGAATTTTTGTCCTATCGTCGCTTGTATTGGCGGGCTCTGCCTTGGCCGAAGTGGCCTATGACGAATCGATTTCTGGCGATCTTTCAGATGACGCAAACGCGCCAACCCTGATCTCCACATCCGAAACCACAATCACGGTTGCTTGCACCACTGATCGAGAAGGTGAGGATCGTGACATCTTCACTATTGAAGTACCGGCAGGTTTTGAACTCAAGGGAATACTCTTGGACTACTACAGGTCCAGTTACCCCGAAAATCTTGGCTTTATTGGCTTTTCAGCGGGCGCGGTTTTAAACGCCAACCCAATGGACCCCTTTGCCGATGGTCTGTTGGGGTGGAAGATGTCCGATGAGTCCAATGTCGGAGATGATCTCTTCTTGAGTATGGGACAGGCCCCAGCCTCCATCGGGTACGAGGATCCACTTCCTTCTGGCTTCTACACCTTCTGGGTTCAAGAAATCTCAGACTCCAGCGACGACTGGGTGATCAGCTTGGTTCTCTCTCCTGTAGACAACTCCTGTGCAGGCGACTTCAATGGGAACAGCGCCGTGGACTTCCCCGATCTGGTGCAATTGCTTTCAGCTTTTGGGCATTGTGCGTCCTGCGATGAGGACCTCGATGAATCAGGATCCGTGGACTTCAACGACCTCATCAGCATGTTGAGCTTCTGGGGCCCTTGTTAAGGGGGAGACATCTCGAGTCCACAACTCGAACTTGATGCATTACCTCGAAATTCCAGCCGTCACCCTTGTGAGCGAAGCGCATCGATCTGCCGCTGCCTTTCAGCAAAACCAGCCTTTTGCTCGGGCGTGGTCTCTTCAATGCACCGATGACAACTCACCCCGCGAACATAGTGCTCGGAAAGGGTGTCCGATTCGGACAATGGCCTTCGGCAGCCGTGGCAGAGCTGGTAATCACCGATTTCGAGATTTTGGCCGACCGAGACTCTCTCATCAAACACGAAGCACTGCCCCTCCCACAGGCTGTCTTCAGCGGGAACGTCTTCGAGGTACTTCAGAATGCCACCCTCGAGGTGGTACACCTCTTCCACGCCCGCCTCTTTGAGATACGCCGTTGATTTTTCACAACGAATACCGCCGGTGCAGAACATGGCGACCTTGGGCTGCTTTCCAGCATTGATGTTGGCCTTGCACCAAGCAGGCAACTCGCGGAAGGTGCGAATGTTTGGATTCACGGCGTTTTGGAACGTCCCGATTTCCACTTCGTAATCGTTGCGGGTGTCCACCAGGATGACGTCCGGATCAGCCAACAATGCGTTCCAATTTTTTGGGGCGACATAGGTGCCCACTAACCGGGCCGGGTCCACATCGGGCACACCCATGGTGACGATCTCTTTTTTCAACCGAACGCGAAGCTTTCGAAAAGGGTGGCCTTGGGACGAGGACTCTTTCCAAGACAACTCAGCAAATCGCGGATCAGACTTCAAAAAGTCCAGCAACTCAAGCACCGAGGTCCGGGTGCCCGAGACGGTGGCATTGATGCCTTCGGTGGCCAACAAAATGATGCCTCGAATGCCCAAGTCTTGACATCGTGCTTCAATGCGATCGCGCAGGACAACATGGTCGTCAAGAGACGCAAATTGGTAAAAGGTGGCGACGAAACAATCGGTCATACTTGCCCCATCATAAAGAAGGAAGGGCTAATCCTGAAGGCGAGTGAAGGTCAAACTGCGAAGGTTGTACCCGGATCCACATCGCACAAACAACTGCTGCGGTCCCGCCGGCAAGCGCACCGTCGTTGTGAGATCGGTCCAGTCTTGCCAATTGGCGGTTGAGGTGGTGCGAAGCGTGCCGACGAGGTCTTCACCACCACATTCAAGGCGTAGGTCGCCTTCCCCTCCGGCATGACGGATCACCAACTGGTACGTCCCGGGAGCCTCAACCTCGACGGTGTAGCGCAGCCATTCCCCATCTTCGATCCAGCTGACAACCGATCCGCCCTCCGAGCTCGCTTGGATGTCCACCCCTTCGCGTGGCCGGTAGAACCCATCGATGTTGTCGGGGGCCGAGTCGTGGTACGCCACGCCTTCGCCACCGTGGTCGAAATCCACCAGCTCAATAACACCAGGGATGGCGTGCGGTTTGCCTGTGTACGGTCCTTCGGGCATTGCCGCTTCATTGAACCGCTGCCGTGGCGCGGGGGCCGGCTGTGACTCCGTCCCGTCTAAGAACACGTAGTGCGTGCCCATGAGATTGGCATCGTCAGCGTCGGCCATCATAACCTCTTTCACCAATTCACCAGCCAACGTTTGGGTGGCACTCTGCACCAAGTGACCTCCTCCCCCGACCGAACGCAACACCACATCACCACTGGGAAGTTCGATCCACTCAAACGATTCGCATGGCCCCACCGTGGGGGAGATTGGCGTCAAGGCGTCAGTCGCGCAGGCCGCTGAGACGTACCACCCATTCTCGGCTTGGAACGCCACCACACCAGGTCGCACATGCCGAACCGTAAATTGTTCATCGGGCTGCGTGGTGAAGGCTTTCCGGTCCGCCCGCAAATCGCCACCGCCCGGGGCAGAGACGAAAGCTTGCCGGCCGCGATCAAAGATCGCAACCACAGAACCGTCTTCGGGAATCTTGGGGCTGCCGCTGGCCGGCCACCGGCACTCGGGGTGATCGGGCGTCCAGACCACGCCCGACCTTTCAAGCCGGTACGCTAGACCCGGCAACTCGGCATCGTTGGCGGCCAGCCACTGGAATTGCAGCCAACCAGTGTGGTGGGATTCAAAAGCCGCGTTGTACGACTCGTCGTCTTCAATGCTCGGATCGGGCACGGTGTCTCCGGGCCAGAACTCGGTGCAAAGGCTCGCGGGGAAGTCTGGAGTGTCACGCAACAAAGTTAAACACGCTTCGATGCCCTGCCGGGTTTCGTATCCGTGCCACGCCACCGCCGCGTTGGACCAATCCACCCCGCGGGTGGTCAGGTAGCGCACAGCATCAGAGACCGCGCCTTCGTAGCGAAATCCCATGTACGACAACAAGAGCACCATGGTGTCCGGGGCGGCGGCGCGAATGGTTTCATACATGAGTATTTGGTCTTCCCAATCCTTGGGCACCCAGTGCGCGGCCGTGAAGTGCACGGGCTCGTTCTTGGACTCAAACAGAACATGTGTCCGGTCTTTGTATCGGGGCCCGTAGAACCGCCAAAAGTCGAGGATGAAATCCATCGAGTGGATGGCCCCATTTTCACCGTTGCACCCAATCGTGATGATCAAATACAAATTGGCCTTTGCGCACCGGTCCACCAGGATGTCGCAGTCGGCCGCGTTGTAGCCCACGGGATCGGTGTTGCCCGAAGAATCACCTTCCAGATACAAATGGACGGTGTTGTACCCATACTCTTGGGCCAAAGCATCAAGCGAGGCTTGACTGGGCATGAACTTGGCTTGGCTTCCGTACGGATCTCCGCCATCCCACGACAGACTGACCCCGCGCAGCAGGGTTCCTTGGTCGCTGAGCAGTCTCTTGAAGCCCAAGGAATGGTCAATGGAAGGTCGTCCGCGCTCGGCATGGGCAGGTCCAGCCGTAAGCACGTGCATCAGTCCCACCAAAATCAAAAGAGATGATGGAAAGAAATGGAAAGGCCCGCCCGCAACAACTTTTAAAAAGAAAGACAGCATACGACGCATGATACTGCTGAATCACTGGAGAAAGTCCACTCGAACGTTCTGGTCACCATCGAATCCAACGCTCCAAAGCCCCCTGTTCAAACGTGAACCAACTCTTATTCGCGCTGCGAGCGCTGTCTTGGCA
>CALDQF010000233.1 GCA_937911845.1 uncultured Phycisphaera sp.
GTGAGCGTTGATAGTGTTCCTGACCAGCCTGTTAATTGCAGTTGCACCAGACATGGTGCCCGCCGACGAGAACAACCCCCGGCTCAAACTCATCGAGCGGAATGTTTTTGATGTCAGTTTGGAACCAGACCTGAGAAAAATTTCCGTCAATGACCTGGCCGACATTGGCACTGAAGCCGCACAATCGATCTTGGTTCGCGCCATCCAATCTGCAGAGGAATCTGTTGCTCTGTCAACGCTCGAAGCAATCGCCGAGATGAACGATCCCCCGCGCGATGTCATCGAACCGATCATGGAGCGATGGTTGCGGAACGGGAACTCCACGCTTGCCACCCCACTCTTGTCCGCACTCACCCGGTACGGCGGTGACAGCGTCATGATGTTGGAGGCGGCATGCAGTGTGGAACGACCGCTTGACCAACGTCGACGTGCCGTCTTTGCCCTTTCTGTTTTTGCCGGTGGTGAAGGGGCAAGTGTGTTGATCGCCCTGGCCAGCTCTGAGGCTCACGAGGACATCCGACTGGAAGTCTTCGATGGTCTGCGGTCCTTATGGAGTCGACTGGCCCCAAACCGACCTATCACCACCAACCTCAGCAACCCTCAAGCCTGGATTCCAATCCTGACTCCAAACGGGTCAGAGTGCCGATTGGAAAATGAACGCCGTGTCGAAGCAGAAGAGGAACGAGAACGGTTTGCCGCATCATTGATGCGGAGCCAGTCGACGATTTACAACCTGCTTCCGGAAGCGGAACGCGCTAGTCAACTTCGTGATGACTTGTCCTCAGACGTGGCCCCCATACGACGTGCGGCCATGATTCGGATCGATGAAAGATTGCGAGACGGGATCTCGCCTTCCGATCCAATTGCTGTGGCATTGATGACCATATTGGATGACTCGGATGAAGCCAACAAAATTTTGGCTGCAAGCATTCTCTCCAAGGTCAATCCTCAATCCACGGCGATCGCCATCGCAGATCGACTGGAAATGCAGCGAACCTCGGTGATTCAGCAATGGGGTGTGCATCTCATTCGAAACCCGGTCAAAGAAGCAGCCCTTCCAGCGTTGGGCCTGCTGAGAAATCAAGTGGGTTCCGAAGAAGTTGGAGTGGGTGTGCTCTTGGCTCTCGATCGGACCACAAGCCTGCGCGACCTGTTCAACGGTCAGCAACAAAGCAGTCTTCAAGATTGGCTTGACCGATATTTGGCGAAGGGTGCACCCTCTCCAGAAGCCATCAAACTTCGAGCCAGGATGAGTGGTGAGAAATTCAGGGATTTACTGCGACAGCAACTCCGATCACCCGATCAACAGCGATCACTTGATGCCGCATGGGGCTTGGCTGAACTTGGAGCAGTGTCAGAACTCAGCCCCCGATCTGAGGCGAACTTTCAAGTTGAGCCATGGTTGACAGCCTGTCTGAATCACAACCCGAGTGGGGGGTTTGTTGATCAGGATTTTGTGGTGGACTTGCTTGATGTCGAACAACTCAACCAATTGGTGACCCTGAAGTTAAAGCCGAAATGGGAATTGGCGGTGGTGCACCTTGCCCGCCGAACCAATCCGAATCAACTGTACAACACTGATCTTTCGCTCGAACGGGTTCTGGGGATGGAAGCCGCTCGAGTCCGCAGAGAGTTGTTCGATCAAGAGCACTGGGATTCATGGATTTTGCCCCGGCTGACAGATGATCCAACCACAAGAGATCTATCGATTCGAAGTGTTACCCGCGCGTTGGCTCGAGTCGGAAGAAGCACCGAAGCAAAGGCATTGGCCGAGAATTTCATGAACTCTGAAGCAGCCAAAAATGACGTGCTCTTGGAACTTGCCTTGCGACAAAGCTATTGGAACACCGCGAAGTCACAAGAATCAAAATCCAACTGGGTTCGGGTGCTTGCAAGTTGCGATACCGTCGATCAACAAGTTCGTCCCGCTCTGATCGAACTGGCAAAAGCAATGGCTACGACAAATGACGGTCTCGATGTCGGTCCAGTAGTGGATCACCTTGATGCCACGGTGCGTTCGATCCTTGAGCAAGACGATGTCGAATTGGTCGAACTGGAGGTGTGGCAGGCCATTGTGGATCGTCTGCCCAGCGAAACCCAAGTTCGGTGGGCGGAACGACTGGCCGCGAAGGCCCCCATCCCTATCGAAGATTCTGCACCAACAGAAAACCCTGAGCCGCAATCTGAAGCGGCTGATTTGGAAGCCAGTGACCCGAGTGATCCTGAACCATCAACACGCTCAGCTCCCACGGATACTGGGCGTTAAGTTTGGAGTGAAACTTTGATCCTTGGATCCAAGGACCACACAGGCAGCCGCGGCGCCTGAAGCAATCACCCCGCCATGAGCCAGATCCCACATGAACTCATAAAAACCGCACAAGATTGGTGCCAGAACGCCAAGGCACCAATGGTGTTCAGTGGTGCGGGCCTCAGTGTTGAGAGTGGAATCTCTGCCTTCCGAACAAAGGACGGGCTGTGGAACCAAGTTGACGTTGAAAAATACGCAACCCCACAAGGGTTCCAAGACGACCCGCAAGCAGTACGAAATTGGTACTGGGAACGCCGAATATCACTTCCGAATGCCGAACCAAACGAAGGCCACCTCGCCTTGGCGAAAACTTCATGGCGACACGCCACCCAAAACGTCGACGATCTGTTGGAACGTGCCGGATGCGACAACGTTTTGCATTTGCATGGGACGCTGCTCCGGGAACGGTGCCACAACAACTGCGGGTATAAGACGGGTATTGACGTGAACGTTGGACGCCCGCCGGAAATGTGCCCCGAGTGCAATGCACCAACTCGTCCAGACGTGGTCTGGTTTTATGAACCATTGGATGAACGAGTCCTCCATCAGGCAGAACAATGGGCGTTGTCGTGCGATCTGCTTCTTGTGATCGGGACTCGGGCCGAAGTTACACCAGCCGCAGACTTGATCACGATGGCAAAATCAGTGCAAGCTCACGTAGTGGTGGTGAATCCTGGGGAACACGTGGCCGGCAATTTGGCAGACCTCACGCTTTCGGGTTCTGCGGGAGAGGTGCTGCCCGTGCTTCTACACGGCATTCCGTGAGCCCCCTTGGGCTCCACAAGGTCAAGAACAGCCTCTACTCAGTTCGAGCACGATCGATCCATCCGCCACCCAACACCTGATCTGCGGCCTCGTCGTACAAGACGCATGCTTGTCCCGGGGCAATGGCATCCTGAGGGGTATCGAACTGGACCTCGAAGGCCTCCCCCTCATGACGGACAACCTCGGCCAACACAGGCTCCGCGTTGTAACGAATTTTGGCTTGGCAACGCAGCGAACTACCAGCAGGTGGTGGGTCAATAAGCCAGTTGGTATCGGTGGCGAAGAGGCCTTGACTGGCCAGTCGTTCTCGAGGACCGACCACGACCGTATTGGAATCGGGAATTCGATCCACAACAAAGACTGGATGCCCCAATGCGACCCCCAAACCGCGACGTTGGCCAATGGTGAAATGTTGGTGGCCTTCATGGACCCCAAGTTGTTGACCCGACTCATCAACGATTGGACCTGGCGTCAAAGACCCAGGGCGCCGTCGCTCAACCAAACCGGCGTAGTCTCCATCAGGAACAAAGCAGATTTCCTGCGAATCAGGCTTGTCAAAAACGGGAAGACCAAATTCTTCGGCGAGAGAGCGAACTTCGGGCTTGGACAAACTGCCAATCGGAAGTCGCATTTCTCCGAGACGATCACGTGGGGCTCCAAACAGAACGTATGACTGATCTTTGGCACGATCAAGACCTCGGTGCATCGAAGTTGAACCGTCAGGCTGCAGTTCGGTACGTGCATAATGTCCTGAAGCCACAGCTTCGGCCCCAATGGACTTCGCGTAGTCGTGGAGTTTGCCGAATTTCAACCAGTCATTGCACCGCACACAGGGATTAGGGGTTCGACCTTGTTCGTATTCATCGACGAAGTAATCAATGATGCGACCAAAGTCTTTTTTAAAGTTGCAGACATAGAACGCCACGCCGAGTTGTGCAGAGACTTCGCGTGCATCTGCAGCATCGTTAATCGAGCAGCAACCTTGATGGCCAATACGTATTTTTCCGGGATCACACACCACACCTGCGGTATCGAACGGTTCAAGTTCATCAAATGTGTCGCCTGGGGAGCCCAGTCGCATAAAGCAACCCACGACCTCATGACCTTCCCGTTGCAGCAACGCGGCAGCAACAGAAGAATCAACCCCTCCGCTCATGGCGACCAAGATCTTTGCCATGAAGACATCTTAGTCGTTCAAGTTTGAGACTCACCAAGTGGAATGGTGCGAAACGAAGAAGGCCCCGCACAGCTTTTGGCTGTACGGGGCCATGGAGTCGGCGATGACCTACTTTCCCGCGGTGCAGTATCATCGGCGTCGAGGGCTTGACGACTGAGTTCGGAATGGTGTCAGGTATTTCCCCGCGACTATGGTCACCGACAAAGCTCACAACTGACTTTCGTCAATCATGAACGATGCTTCGCTTGGAGGCGAAGCGTGACGTTCGCGTGATTCGAGGACGTAGATTCCAAATCTGATAAGAATCAGAAATGGAGAGACTTGCAAGCCTGTGAAAGGCTCGAGTATCAATTTGCTGGAACCTAAACGGTCCAACTATTGACTGGCTCCAAGAGCATTGTCTGGACAAGCCAAACAACATTCGAGGGTGTCCGGTCAAAATGATCACGGGACTCGACCATTAGTACCGCTTCGCTGAGGGTATTTCTACCCTTACACGTGCGGCCTATCAACCCGGTAGTCTTCCGGGGGTCTCAATACAACGCTCATCTCTAGAGGGGCTTCCCGCTTAGATGCTTTCAGCGGTTATCCCTGCCCAACTTAGCTACCCAGCTGTGACCCGAGCGGGTCAACTGGCGCACCAGGGG
>CALDQF010000234.1 GCA_937911845.1 uncultured Phycisphaera sp.
CGTGAATTACTTGCGGCCCGCCGGCGTCAGAATGCGTTGCATTGGCTGGTTGGGATCTTGGTGATGGGGGTGCTGGCACTGCTGGTGCTGCAAGAACTGAAATCGCCTGCGGCGGTGTCTTCGGAACTTCCCCCACTTCCGGTAGCACCTCCCGCACCAATCCCATCCAAATTGATGCCCACAACGCCCCCTCCTTCAGCACCAAAGTCGCTCGAGGTCCCGATCGAGGCTTCGGGACCCACCCCACAAGATCTCCCATCTGCCCCCGACAGCGCGGCACCTGCCCAAGACGATCAACTTTCTTTGGACGACGCATTGCGTTTGTATCAGCGTGCGGTTGATACCAGCCGGAGCCCCCAAACTCGGCAGGCAGAATTGGGTGGCCTCGAAGTCGAACTTGTCTCGTTGGTGGCATCCGCCCCTCCACAACGAAAAGCGCAGTGGCAGACCCTAGAGAACTTGGTTCGTCAAGCGATCACGGATCTGCAGGCGGAACTTCGATTGGCGCCGGAAGCTTCCAGAGCGACATTCCCGAATAGTCCCTAAGCAGGACTGCACCTGCTTCGGTCAGTCGAGACTGGACTTCCGGCCACGATCGGCCCGGAAGATTCCAACCAGATTGATCCCATACTTGAAGCATCGTGTCATCGACAAGAACATGCGTCCAGCCATCATTCACCAGTCCTGCTGGGTCGCGTCCATCAAAGGGCCCTTTGTCCCACACTGCATGGTGAGCCACCCGTGAGAGGCGCCAACCATCCGCAACCCCAACCCCGAGGACCTGCGCGGATTCGGGGAGTGACCGAACTTCCGCCATAGGACTCGGCGGAGCATCTGGGATGGTCGTTCGTCCATCCAGAACCGCAGCTTGGCCGAAGGCAGCCGTGGGCAGCCCTTGCTGTTGCCCCAGAAACGTCGCCATCGGTACCAAAAGCATGATCCAGACCACGCCACGAGGAAGCCGTGACAGTGGCCGAGCTGCGACCATGGCAAACAAGGGAAGCAATGGCACCAAAAATCTTGATTGAGCGTGGGTCAGGAGCACAAAAACGGCAAGACCCAAGAACAACGCCAAGCGATCTTTGAACCGATCACTTTTTGGTGCCATTTTTAGGCCAACCAGCACCAGCCAAGGGGTGACGCTCCATTGCCAGTGTCCAAAGGTTCGATATGCCAACCACTGGGTCCAAATTGCTGAAGGCGACCCACCACCAGTATGGGCGGCCTCCCAATTGGTGCTTTGTATTTCCGACCAATGTCCAAGTCCAAAAACACCAGTCAACAACGGAAAAAATGGTGAGCCAACCGTGAGGATGTTGTCCAGAAGCCAAGGCGTGGACAAGATGAGGGCGATACCAATGGAAACGAAAACGGGCTTGGGCTGTCGACGACTGGGTTCAGCGAAAAACAACACCGCGAGAGGCAAGGCCAACAACAGTGCCGCGCTGGGTTTGGCCAAAGCGATGCCTCCAGCCAGAAGCCCCAAGCAGCACGCTTGACCAGAACTTTTTGAATCACGGAGATGCAGAATCAACGCGCAAGCGGGAAGCATGACGAAAGCTTCGGTGTAAGCCATCGAACCTGTCACCATGACCCATGGGGTCATCAAGAAGACCAAAGCGGCGGCAGCATTTTTCTGGTGCAGCAAACTGGCCGTGTTGATCATCAAGATTGCACACAACATTTGGGCCGCCAGGCCGGTCACGTCATGGGTTCCTCCCGACAAGGCATGCAGATGAAGGAAGGCGCTTTCGGCCCCGCCAGGCAGGCCAGAGTAGGCATTGGTGGTCAAGGGGCCCATACGTCCCAGCGCCCACCAATCGGCAGGG
>CALDQF010000235.1 GCA_937911845.1 uncultured Phycisphaera sp.
GACCACACGACGTTCTTGGGCCGGGTGGCGGACGAGCGGTTGCGGGATCTGTATCGAACAGCTGCTGCATTCGTACAATTGCACGAAGAAGATTTTGGACTCACCGTTGTGGAAGCGCTCGCCTGCGGTTGCCCAGTGATGGTGCACTGCACGGGGGGTCATGCGGAAATTGTGACCAAAACCGTGGGTGTGCAAGTCGATGCCGAGAATGACGCCGCCATTGATGATGGCTTTGCCCGGCTTTTGCAAGAGTCTTGGGAACCTGCACAGGCGGTGAACCGAGCGCGAGAATTTTCCCCTTCCGCCTTTGACGAAGCAATCAAATCCGCCATCGGACAACTGGGACTTTGACTTAGTTTGATTTTGCTTTGATCGAACGATGCATTGGGAGAAGGGCCGGCTCTCCGCAGGCGATGACTCGGCCAACCCACAACCGGTGACCCACTTCAAGATCGATGTGGCGAATGATTTCGCATTCGACCCAAGATTCACAGCGGCTGGGAATCATGGTTCCACCGGGGCCCACTCGACACGGAATGGTGAGGAATTTGTCTTCATGGCTCTCGCCGTCGTCCGGGAAGGCTCGGGGCAGGAGGCGTTCGTCTTCGGAGACCGGGGTCAATCCAAAGTGGCGGTTGTCACGCATCAGGGGTTCCACGTGCCGTCCGGATGGCATGGCCACCAAAATAATCCGAGGATCAGGACAGCACAAAATGGCGTTCTCGATGATGACACCGCTTGAACGTTTGTCATGGGTGGCGGTGATCAGAAACGAACCGGTGGGGAGCCACTCCATGGGCCCAGCCGGGATGTTTTCAAACGCATCTCGCATGCAAACTGCCTCCAGGCAGAAGTTTGCATCCAATTTGCCTGAGAGCAATGAATCAGGGCAGATTTCTTAGGACACATAAATCATGGGTGATCTGGGGCGATGTGGGGAAAAGTGGGGAAAAATGTAGAAAAGTGGTTGCACTTCCCTCAAGATTCTTTACATTTGAGCCGAGCCCTGCCGCCGGCGGGGACGGTTGAGCTCAAGGGTCCAAATGCATGAAGTTCTTCGGGGAATTCAAAGGTCAGCTGATCGATCCCAAGGGTCGATTGACCATCCCGAAGTCGCTGCGGGCCGAGTTGAACGAACCGCAAATTTTTCTTCAGACGTACGACACCGGCATCCTTTGGATCTTCACCCACTCCAAGCTGAAGCGAGATGTGGAGAAGATCGATGCCGCCAAGGACAAACACCTCGAGCTCGAAAATTACTATCGAACGCTTCATCCAGTGTCGCTGGACAGCCAAGGACGGCTGCTCATTCCAAGTCTCATTCGAGAATCGGTGGCGACCGGGAACAAGGTCAACGTGATCGGCGCTGGCGAGTACATCAAGCTCGACTTCCAGTCGAAGGTCGACGAACTCCACTTTGCCAAGGGTTTCCTTGACAAGGTTGACCAAATGGAGCAACGCCGAAAGGCGGTCGATTTCTAATCATCACCGCAGGGACGCGGTGACCGGCCACGGACGGCCGCAAAAGATCCACGGATTGGATCAAAAAACTCGATGGCCACGGATGGCGCATCGATCAAAGACCTTCGGACTGGGTGGATGTTCGAGGGTCTTTTTTTGTTGGGTTGGTAAGGGTTGGACTTGGATTCAGCCAATGCGGCCGGCGATGTCGGTGTCGCCCGGTTCCTGTCGATCGCCACGGTCGACAATGTCTTGGGCTACTTCGCGTCGGTGCACGGGTACATCACGTGGGAATTCCAGGGCCACGCGGACGCGATCCCCTTTGATGCTTGCAATACGAACGACTCCGATCGGGTCATTCGGATCACCAATCACAATTTCCTCGGCTTCGCGTCGTGTGATGACAAGCATGGTGAATCGCCTCCTGCGGATCAGCGCCGATCCTCGGCGCGGGGGTAAAAGGTAGCCGATGGGGGCAAGAAGGTCCAGATTCAAATTTGAGCTGAGGTCAGCCGCAGGGGGCGATCTCGCTTGGATGCCCGTCTGTGCGGGATTTTTGGAGAAGGAAGTCTAATTTTGGACTTCTTCAACGCCAGTGATGTTCTGGAGCCGATTGCGGATGGTGGTCTCGATGCCTGAGCGTAAAGTCATGTCACGACTGGGGCAACGCAAGCATTCGCCCTCAAACCGAACTTGAACCACCCCTTCCGTGGTGATGTCGACCAAATGCACGTCTCCGCCATCAGCCCGGATCGCGGGTCGCAACTCTGCCAAGATGGATTCCACTTGCTTCTTCGACATAATGATCATGATACATCCTCATTTATAGGATGAGTACAATGCGATGGATATTGTCTTTCTCCTTGGG
>CALDQF010000236.1 GCA_937911845.1 uncultured Phycisphaera sp.
GAACTGGGAGAGGACGTTATTGTCCTGGAAGCCCATCAATTCCGTCGCGGCGGCTTCTTTGGTCTTGGTCGCCGTACCGGATGGGAACTGACAGCCGCGCGTCGCGCGGTGGAAGAAACTCCTGCCCCTGAATTGGATCCTTCGGATCAAACCACCCGCGACGTGGCTGAAGCGTTGTCTCCTTTGAAGGATGCCGCCGAAGCCATTCGTGAGGGCTTGGGCCGACTTGATCACACTTCTGAAGAATCAAATCTGACACAAGATCCAGCCCCAGAGCCCCAGCCAGAACTCGAGCCGGTTCGTCGGACCGCTCCGATTTTGGATTCATCTGGTTCCGAATCTTCAGAAAATGTGGCGTCGGTTACCCCAGAACACACCGAGGCTGCCGCCCCTCCAGCATCTTTGGATCCCAAAGTCCCCACACGGCCTCGCCGATATCGGCTGGGACCTGATGGTGAGGTGGTTGAATCATCATCGGCAAGTGCGGTGGAACTGAAGCCGGAGCCCTCCAGACTGGGGTCTCCAGATGTTGTCGCTTCAGTTGGTCCAACCGAAGTGCCAGCGGCCTCTGGTGGTTTGGATCAGGCGGCTTTGCAAGAGGCAGTTCGTGAATCGGTTGGAGCGGCCGTAGAAGGCCTGGCGGTTGAAATGAGCCGCATTCGTCTGTTGGCCGAGCAGGCTTCGACGTCTGCTGCAGCCCCATCATCTGCATCCCCATCCCAAACATCCAACGTCGCACCGGTGGTCCCGCCTATTCCGCCGGCGTTCGAGGATGCGTTGGCGCGATTGGCCGAACAAGATGTGCCGGAGCCACTGCGTCGCGAGATTCTCGACTTGGCGATTGTCCGTGCCGGCGGTGAACACCCTTCCGAGGAAGGCGCCCACGAGGCCATGTTGCAAGTGCTGCGTTCTATGCTCCCTTGCGTGGTTGAGGACGCCGAGCCCAGTTCAGGGACCAAACGTCGAATTGCTCTGGTGGGCCCGACCGGTGTGGGCAAGACCACCACCCTCGCCAAGTTGGCTGCGTCACTTCGCCTAGAGCGTGGATGCACCGTGGGCCTTTTGGCCGCGGACACCTACCGCATTGGGGCGGTGGAACAATTGCGAAGTTACGCCCGCATGCTGGATATTCCTTTGCGGGTGATTCGGACCGCAGAAGATGTGGCTCCTGCCCTCGAAGCGCTTGATCAGGATCGGCACTATCTCACCGAGGGTGGTGTGTTCAGTGATGATTTCATCGATAACTGGATCGACCTTAAATATGAGGAAGTGCAGCAGCTGCG
>CALDQF010000237.1 GCA_937911845.1 uncultured Phycisphaera sp.
CGCCCTGGCCCTGCTCGGTCTCGCCGGACTCGGTCGCCGTCGTCGCGGCTGAATCTGATCTGCAATGCGATCTCAACCCGCACTCCTCCTGGGGGTGCGGGTTTTTATGTTTTGGCCAAACCCTTTTGGCACTTCTGCAGCAACCAACCAAGTCGGGGGTCCATCTCGGATGCACTCCCCGACAGTTGCGGCAAAATCGTCTTGGCCAACGTCTTGCCCAACTCCACTCCCGGCTGATCAAAAGAGTTCAAGCCGTAAAGAATGCCTTCAACAAAAATGCGGTGCTCGTGCAAAGCCACCAAGGACCCGAGGGAATATGCGTCCAAACGATCCATCAACAGAACGGTGACTGGGCGGTCCCCAGGAAAAGTCATCGAAGCGGTGGCGAGCTCAAGGGTGTCCCCTTGCAGGCCGGCCTCTACTGCGGCCGCTCGAGCCGCTTCAGGCGTACGACCATGTCGAAGCGCCTCGGCTTGGGCCACCAAGTTGGCCAACAACGCTCGGTGGTGCTCATCGTGATCATGATCGGGGTGGATCACGCCGATCAAATCAACCAAAGCACGATCCGTGCCTTGATGCAACCACTGGAAAAATGCATGTTGGGCGTCGGTTCCCGGCTCCCCAAACACCAAGGCTCCCGTCGGACCAGTGAGTGGTTCTCCCGAAGCGGACACCCGTTTGCCGTTGGATTCCATGTCGGCTTGTTGCAGATAGGCGGGCAACCGGCCCAGGCGGCGGTCGTATGGAATGACCGCATGCCCCGCGAAACCAAGATGCACTCGGCACCAATACCCGAGCAACCCCAGCAGCATCGGCGCATTTTGAGCAACGGGCGCCTTGGCAAAGTGCTGATCCATGGCCGCCGCTCCGGCCAGCAACTCGCGGAACCCTTCGCTCCCGATCGCGCAGGCCAAGGACAAACCAATCGGAGACCACATGCTGAAGCGCCCCCCAACCCAATCTCGGAACCCAAACATGCGGTCGGAATCGATGCCAAATGCTTGAACAGCCTCGACGTTGGTGGAGAGAGCAGCAAAGTGCGCACCCACTTGGTCTTCGCCGACTGCTTCAGCAATCCATGCGCGAGCAGTTCGGGCATTCATCATGGTTTCTAAGGTTGTAAAAGTCTTGCTCGCGACCAAGCAGAGCGTGGTCTTGGGGTCCAATTCACGGGTCACCAACTCAAAATCATGTCCATCAACGTTGGCGACAAAGTGCACCTTTGGGCCCGAAGCACTGGACAGCAAGGCCTCAACGGCCATACGCGGCCCCAGGTCAGATCCACCAATCCCAATATTGATCACGTCGGTAAATCGCACACCACTCGAAGCCTGGATCTTCCCATTTCGGACGGCATCCGCGAAGGCAAGCATCCGATCGAGTTGTTCGGTGGCGTACCCAACAGGGTCTTCACCATCAACTTCTATGGGGTGCGGGATCCCTCCCCGCAATGCAACATGGAGCACGGCTCGACCTTCACTGGTGTTGATGCGCTCCCCGGCGAACATGGCATCACGCGTGGCGCACAGCTGCTTGGCTTCCGAATGTTCGAGCAGGGTCGTAAGCACATCTGCATCAATGAGATGACGTGTCAAATCCAGGCACCCACCGGGGAACTCAAATTGCAGGCCTTCACCATGGGGCAAAGGGACCCCTTCCTTCGAGGCGAACGCGCGTCCTAGCGTGGTGAGCTTGGCTTCGGTTGTCATCATTTGCCTTCTTTCTTTCCCCAAGGATCGATCACCTTGGTGTGGATATTGACGGGCATGACCGCCGCCGGGTCATGCAATCGAAATCCGCCCAAGAATGCATTCAGATTGTCACCACGGTGAACATCAGAAGGAAGCTCTTTCAATCGTTTGACGTTGCCACCCCCTAAGACCACAAAGTCAGCCACCATGGCGGCCTTCAACTTCTGGATGGTCTCGAAGACATCTTCTTCCCACTTTTTTCTACCGTTCTCTTTCAAGGCAGCGATCCCCACGCACTGCTCGAAGGTCTTGCCATCACGGTAAGGCAAATGACCCAATTCCATCGGGACCACCACCGGCAGGCCTGAATTGTCGGGAAGCACCATGGCGTTCCCCAGTCCGGTCCCCAAGCCGAGATACAGCATTTTGCCTTCGCCAGGCCACGACCCCAAAGCTTGTAGCTCGGCATCGTTGGCCAGAATGCATGGAGCCCCCGAGAACAACGCACCAAAATCAAAGTCGGTCCAGCCGCGGCCCAAATTGACCGGATCGATCAACGGGCGGCCATTGGCAATCGGAGCCGGAAGCCCCACGGTGACGGCGTCATACGACCATCCTTCGGTGGCTACTTTGATGCCGGCGGCGAACCGTTTGGGCGTCAAATTTGGACCCGACGGAAATTTTCTTCGTTCCGAATCACCGGTACGCAAGAGCTTGACATTGGTCCCTCCGATATCAACAGAGAGCACTTTGGATTTTGATGAATTCATGGATTTCTGATGACTCGTTAACAGATGACTAAGATTGACCTAA
>CALDQF010000238.1 GCA_937911845.1 uncultured Phycisphaera sp.
AAAGCGGGTGGCTCTTGCCGCATTCAAGGCAACCTCGGAATACCGCTTTCGCATGTTTGCCGGCGACCTCGAAATCAAGGTAGCAGAGCAGCGTCTCGAAGAACGCCGCAAGGCTGCGCAAGAGGATGCCGACAACGAGGAACTTGCTCTGCAGCTCGAAGAGGCCGACCGAAGCCTTCAGGAACTCAAGCTGGGTGAGTATTCAGAACGAGTCGAAAAATACCCCACTGACCGCAAGAGGAAGTACGACCTTGGAACCATTCTCTTCCGGCTTGGTCGAACAGAAGAAGCGATGGCCCAATTCCAAGCCGCCAAAGACGAACCCAGGCTCCATGCCGATGCGGCCCACAACCTTGGCCTGTGCTTCCACGCTGAGGGGTGGTTTGTCGAGGCGGTTGCAGAGTTCGACGAAGCGCTGTCAAGAGTTGAATCTTCCGAACGTGAGAAGATTTTGAACATGAAGTACGACCTGATGTTGGGTCTCATCGAGGGTGCTAAAGCAGAAAAAGACCTAGAAATGGCCCAACGGGCCAAGACAATCTGCTCAGAAATTGCTCGTACAAATATCGCCTACCGCGACATCCGAGACCGTCGTCGAGAAGTCGACGAAGTCATTGGCGCCATCAACGCATGATTGCCGGTCAACGGGTCCTGATCGTGCTGCCAGTACGGCTGGGGTCGACCCGGTTACCCAAAAAGGCGATTCTCAACAAAACCGGCAAGCCTTTGGTGGTCCACGCCGCGGATATGGCGGCCAAGTCAAAGTACGTCGACCAAGTCGTTATCGCTGGTGATCATGATGAAATCAGGAACGCCGTTGACTCTTATGGTTTTCAGTACATCAGTACACATGAGCAACACACCTCTGGTTCAAGTCGGTGCGCGGAGGTAATGAACACAATTCATGCTGACATTGTGGTGAACGTCCAAGGGGATGAGCCTGAAGTTCAACCTGAACACATAGACGCAGTCATCGAGGCCATGACGGATCCCAACGTCAAATGTTCGACTCTGGCTTCGCCCTTGGATCCCGTTCAACAACACAACCCAAATGTGGTGAAAGTTGCCATGGCATGCGACGGATCTGCCTTGTACTTCAGCCGATCACTTGTTCCTTTTGACCGCGACAACACCGGGGCCAAACATTGGCGTCATGTGGGCCTCTATGCATACCGGCCAGAAACACTGAGAAAGTTCTGCCAGATGCCGCAGACCCCGCTTGAGCAAACCGAAAGACTTGAGCAGTTGCGTCTTCTTGAGAATGGCATACCCATTCAGGTGGTCACCCATCAAGAACCTTCTCCACCCGGCGTCGACACCATGGAGCAGTACGAGGCATTTGTCGAACGATGGGTTCGGAAACATCCATCATGTTGACCCTCATAGGTCTGGATGAAGCCGGCTTTGGTCCACTGCTTGGGCCGTTGTGCACCGGGGCCGCTTCGCTCAGCCTAGAGTTTGATCCATCGCAAGGCCCCCCAGATCTCTGGTCTCAACTCGCACCGGTGGTTGGCACAAGTCCACGAACATGTGACATCCCAGTCACCGACTCAAAAAAGCTCAAGAGC